>NZ_JBRJXU010000146.1:0-24616 GCF_057467645.1 Zarconia sp. | reverse complement strand
GTTGTCCCGACCGTGGTCTATTCCCAGCGCTTGGGTGCGATCGAGATGGTTCAGGGGGCAACGCGCACCTCGATTGAAGTAGACGTACTCGACGTAGAACTGACCCAGTTTCGGGAGGATTCGGACTTCGATAACGTCCTCTGGATTGAAGCCGTAACCCCCGTTAACTGTTAGTTTCGAGATTCCGATCGCTCCCACTTCACTTTTGTTTTCGCGACTTACGGCAAGCGTGCAGTTGCCCGTCTCAACGTCGAATCGAACAGCTTGACCGGGGAAAGTTACGGAGGCTAGACCGTGAGGGGTTCGATACCCAGGTAAGCTGGGGTGGTTATCGACCTTCCCATCAAAGAATGCTTTTCTCAGTCCGTTATAAGAGTTGACCCGCTCGACGACAGATTTGATAGCTTGTTGCGCCTGCTGACCCCCCAGAAGTGAATAATCGGGATCGTCTTTAAATTGCTTACACAGCTTCGGGTACGAAACCCCTGTTATCGCTTTAGACTTCCGGTACATCCGGGGTTGGTCATCGCGACCGGGGGCGAGGTAAAAGTCCTGATTCTTCTCGAAGTAGTCGCAACGAATTGAATATAGGACGGTGTTCTCGAATCGGTTCGCAGCCTCACATAGGAACGTAAGAACCGATCGGGTCATCTCATCTCCAGTAAATTTAACTTGCTGCGTGTGGTACTTCACGAGTTCGACCTCTATTCGTGGTATTTTACGAATATAGCTTCCTAAAACCGAATCTGTCAATCGATGAGTGAGAAAAAGTCCAAAAAACCGGGCAGACCGAGACTACACGGTGAAGTCAAGAACCGCCATACTATTCGAGTCACTGATACGGCGTGGGAGGGAATAAAGTACTTAGCCGAAGATGCGGGGGTTAGTTTGAGTGAGTACTTAGAAGCGTTGGGACGCATGGGCTTGAAAGCAAGAGATACAGGAGGTTAAAACCTCCCGTGTCGCTTCTTACGAACTTCGACGGGACTCAAACCGACACCGCCGAGTTCGCGCTTTTCATCCACGGGTTAAAACCGCGTGGCTCTCCCTACCGCAGTTAAGAGATTTTGGAGATTGCTACGGTTCAAATGCTTCTCGATGCCTTCAATTTATCGATCGCCCTTTCGAGTCCGATGGGTTCGACGCTCAATTCGAGTTCGACAGATTCCGAACTCATCATGTTAAAGTCTCGCTCGAAAAGATTAGCGTACAATAACTAGGCATAGCTTCGCCCTGGAATCCAGTTTACCACACCGCGAAACCCCTGTAAATTCGTTCCCTTAATGACTCAATTCTCAATAATTTAGAGTCGAAAACTCTTTCAATGACCCAAAATTACCCAAGGAGATCGTTTTCAATTCTCGAGCAAAAAGATTGACGTACAATAACTAGGCATAGCTTCGCCCTGGAATCCAGTCTCTCACAGCCCGAAACCCCTGTAAATCCGTTCTCTTAATGACCCAATTCTCAATAAGTTGGGATTAAAAACCCCTTCAAGCACCCTCTCGATCGAGACCGAGAGATGAAAAGTGACGTTCGATCGGCCATCGGAAGCGAGCGTTCCAGGTTCAACATCGATCGCCTTTGCGCGCGTCCCCCGATCGACCCTACTTCCCATCCAATTGCAGCATCGCCATAAACGCCGCCTGGGGAACGTCCACGGTTCCGATGGCTTTCATGCGCTTTTTCCCTTTGGCTTGCTTTTGTAGCAGTTTCTTCTTCCGGGAAATATCGCCCCCGTAGCATTTCGCCAACACGTCCTTACGTAACGGGGGAATGTGTTCGCTGGCAATGACCCGAGAGCCGATCGCCGCTTGCAGGGGCACTTTAAACTGGTGGCGGGGAATCAACTCCTTGAGTTTGGACACCAACGCCCGTCCCACGGGATAGGCTTTATCGCGATGGACGATCGTGGTGAGGGCATCCACCGGATCGTTATTCACCAACACGTCTAAGCGCACCAAATTATTTTCTTGATAGCCGATGACGTGGTATTCCATGCTGGCATACCCGCGCGATCGCGATTTCATTTGGTTGAAGAAATCCGTCACCACCTCCGCCAGGGGCAACTCGTAAATCAACGTGGTGCGGGTGGGGGTGAGGTACTTCATATTCTTGAATTCCCCGCGCCGACTCTGACACAATTCCATCAGCGTCCCCACGTATTCTTCGGGGGTAATAATCTCGACGTGGATGTAGGGTTCTTCGATTTTCTCCCGTTCGTTAGGAGAGGGCAGGGTACTCGGATTCTCGATTTGGATGACTTCCCCCTGATTGAGGGTCACTTGATACACCACCGACGGTGCAGTGGTAATCAAATCGAGATCGTATTCCCGTTCCAAGCGTTCCTGAACGATTTCCATGTGCAGCAACCCCAAGAAGCCGCAGCGGAAGCCAAACCCCATGGCGCTGGAGGTTTCCGGTTCGTAGTTGAGGGCGGCATCGTTGAGTTTGAGCTTTTCGAGGGCTTCGCGCAGGTCTTCAAATTGGTCGGCATCGGTGGGAAATAGACCGCAGAACACCATCGGTTTGGCTTCGGTATATCCCGGTAAGGGTTCCTCTGCCGGGTTAGGGGCCAGGGTTACCGTATCGCCGACTCGAGCATCTTCTACGGTTTTGATGGCGGCTGAAAGATACCCCACTTCTCCGGCGTGGAGTTCGTCGACGGGTTTTTGGGTGGGAGAGAGAACCCCCAATTCGTCGATCTCGTATTCTTTCCCCGAAGCCATAAACTTGACCCGATCTCCTTTTTTGAGGGTCCCGTCCATTACCCGGAAATAAACGATCGCCCCTCGGTAGGCATCGTAGTAACTATCGAAAATCAACGCCCGCAGGGGTTCGTCCACTGTATCGCGGGGTGGGGGGACTAACTCGACGATCGCTTCGAGAATCTCGGGAATGCCGATGCCTTCTTTTGCCGATGCATCGATCGCCTCGGAACAGTCGAGACCCACCAAATCTTCAATTTCCTGCTTGACTCGATCGGGTTCGGCACCGGGCAAATCGATTTTGTTGAGGACTGGAATCATTTCCAGGTCGTTTTCCAGGGCCAGGTAGACGTTGGCGAGGGTTTGGGCTTCCACTCCTTGGGAGGCATCCACCACCAGCAGGGCCCCTTCGCAGGCGGCCAGAGATCGCGACACTTCGTAGGAAAAGTCTACGTGACCGGGGGTATCGATGAGGTTGAGGACGTATTCGTTGCCGTCGCGGGCGGTGTAGTTCATCCGCGCTGCCTGCAACTTGATCGTGATGCCCCGTTCCCGTTCGAGATCCATATTATCGAGAAACTGTTCTTTCATCTGCCGCGCCGTCACCGTCCCCGTGTATTGCAGCAGACGATCGGCCAGGGTCGATTTGCCGTGGTCGATGTGGGCGATAATGGAAAAGTTGCGAATCCGCGAAACGGGTACGTCAGTCATATACTTGGTTGGAGTATGGGGCTTGAGTATGGGGTTCGAGAACGGTGGAGTGGGTTTTATCTTGACAATTGCCCTGTCGCTCTAGCCGATTTTCGATCGATAGGCGATCGAAGGAACTTAAAAATCGATCGACCTAGAAGTAGCTAGATCTTACACTAATTTACATATTGTAATTCTTTTACATAGGGGACGCAGGTTTTGCGCGATATCACCGATGCATTGTCGGGGGCATGCGGCCGTTGACTCTTACTCTTCCTTGGGTTCAGAAGCCGCATCTTCCACCTCCGATTTGAGCTTGTACCCCTTCAACACGATCGCCACGTCCTCGCTATAATCATCAAAGGCTTTATTGACGCCGTACAGGCTGAGGGTATAGAGCGTATTGCCCCGCTGTTCGATGTAGCTGACGGCATCGAGTTGTTCTCCCTGGGGACTTTTTCCCACCCAATCAACCCGTACGCTGCCGTCGGGTTCCAGGCGAGAGTTCTGCCACTCGACTTCGGTGAGGGTTTCTTCGAGATACTGTCGCAGTGCCCCTTCGAGGCGATCGACGCCTAGGTCTTCCTCGATGGCGGCAAAATCCACGATTCCTTTAAACCCGCCATCGGCAGAGATAAATTTAATCCCGCTTCCGGTCTCTTCGGTTTGATATCCAGGGGGCAGGGCAATTTCAAACGCACCATCGGGTTCTTGATAGGTTTCCTCCGCACGATCGCCATTTTTGGGCTCGGATTTGGGTTTGGGTGGTGGGGAATTATCTTTTGGAACTGTGTCTGGAACGACTTTGGTTTGGGTTTCCTCAGAACTGGAAACTTCCGCAGATGAGACCGTTTCCCGAACTGGAGAATTACAGGCGATCGTACTCAGAGAAATTGCCCAAAGTAAGACCACCGATCCGAGGCGATCGAATCTTTGCGGCTTTCTCCATCGAAACGGTTCAAATGCGGACAAGATCGAGAAAACTTCTCGGTTTTTAGGGTTCGATAACTTGGAAAATAATGCCATCAGTCGAGGGGAAAATCTAAAAATAAGGTTACAAGAATTCAAATCTATAATTGTATGTTGTTAAGCTCTGTAGACCGATGTAGCCTCAACAGCCCCTAGCATCCAACTGATATCCAACAGACATCCAACACCAGCGGCTTTGGATTGAGAGGTTACATGGGGGTCTTGAGTTTCGATTCTGGCTCTGTTTCTCGATCGAGCCAGCTATTATTTTCACCCCTTGCCGACGCAACCTTCATTTCCCCAACCCACCGCGATCGATAACACTAACCTTAGCCTTTACGAAAAGCCTTTTTTTGCAATAGGTTTGAAATAATTTGCTAGGATTTTTAACGCCTCGATCGCGAAACTTCACGACCTTTAACATCGCCCCCGTGCAACTGGGGCGGACGCAGCGATTGTGTCACAATGAATAGGTACATATACAGATATAGGTAGCAGTTATGACCAACGACGATTCCCCCAATAAAGATCTCCTTTCCGAACGAGAATTACAAGTTATCGAGTTAATAGCAGCAGGTTTAACCAATCAAGATATCGCAGAAGCTTTAGAAATTAGCAAACGAACCGTAGACAACCATATCAGTAACATCCTCAATAAGACACCACCGAACAATCGAGTGGCACTGGTACGATGGGCCGTTAAATGGGGTAAAGTGTGCATCGAAGATTTTAACTGCTGTGCGCTGCCTCAGCGGGAGGAATCTTTACCGGCGACCCAACTCGAAGAACAAGTGCAATAATGGTATTCTCTCAATCTGGCTCCCGATCGGGGAAACAACGAAGCGTCCTCTGCTGCCGGACACTGCCGCTGGCCGTTTATCGGGAAGTCGTCGCCCACTTACGACAAGTGGATGGTGTCGAAGCCGGTTTGGTTCCCCAATCCTCCCAGGCGTTCGATTACGCCCTCTCTCAAATCGGTTCGATGTGGATCGAATATGACGGCGAACTCGATCCGATGGCTCGCGATCGCATCGATCGGATTTTGGCCTATTATGGCGATCGCTATGGGGCGTGGGAGACTGCCTGAATTCGGAATGCGGAATTCGGAATTCCAAACGGGAAAATGTGAATTCGGAATGCGGAATTCGGAATTCTGACAGGGAAAATGTGAATTCGGAAGCGCCCAAGCCTGGAGGCGCAGAATTCGGTCGGGAGAGACAAGAAGGATAGGGAAGAGAGCGTGTCGTTAATGCAAGCATTTCGCACTCTCTTTCCCAACTCCCAAGAGCATCTCTTGCTCTCCCTTTCTCCACTCCTAGCCGAGATCATTCAATAACGATTCAGCCTTTAAATTAAGCATTCAATTAAGCATTCATGGGTACAGTGCGAGCGATACGAGGAACGCGGGATATATTGCCAGAGGAAATTTCCTACTGGCAGTGGGTGGAGGCAACGGCGCGAGACATTCTCGCACGGGCGGCATACCGGGAGATTCGGACTCCCATTTTCGAGCAGACGGATTTGTTCGAGCGCGGCATCGGCGAAGCCACAGATGTGGTGGGTAAAGAAATGTATACGTTTGTCGATCGCGGCGATCGCTCCATTACCTTGCGGCCGGAAGGAACGGCGGGGGTGGTGCGATCGTTTGTCGAGCACAAGCTGTTTGGTACTGGGGGCGTGCAGCGTTTGTGGTACACCGGTCCCATGTTTCGCTACGAACGTCCCCAAGCGGGACGGCAGCGGCAATTTCACCAGATTGGGGTGGAGGCATTGGGCACGGATAGTCCTCGCGCCGATGTGGAAGTCATCGCTATTGCCACGGAAATTCTGCAATCGTTGGGTCTGAAGAACTTAAAATTGGCCCTTAACTCCGTGGGAGACCGCGAAGATCGCCAGCGCTACCGCCAAGCCCTCGTCGATTATCTCACCCCTTACAAAGACGAGTTAGATGCTGATTCTCAAGACCGTCTAGAGCGCAATCCCCTGCGGATTTTGGATAGTAAGGACGATCGCACTCAAGAAATCGCCCAAGAGGCCCCCAGCATCCTGGATTATCTCTCGGAACCTTCCCAAAAACATTTCGATCTCGTCCGAGAGTTGTTATCGAACTTGGGAATTGCGTTCAACCTCAACCCCCGTTTGGTTCGAGGTTTGGACTACTACACCCACACCGCCTTTGAAATCCAATCTGACGACCTCGGGGCGCAAGCAACCGTGTGCGGTGGGGGGCGCTATGATGGGTTGGTGCGAGAGTTGGGAGGTCCCGATACTCCGGCAGTAGGTTGGGCGATCGGTTTAGAACGGCTGGTTATTCTCCTCCAAGAGCTGCACGCTTCCCCGGCAACGCCATTAGACTTTTATTTCGTATCTCGGGGCGAAAAAGCCGAAGCACAAGCCCTGCAACTGACTCAAAAATTGCGTCAAGGGGGGTTTAGCGTTGAGTTAGACCTCAGTGGTAGCGCCTTTGGCAAACAGTTCAAACGGGCCGATCGCAGTGGTGCCGTTGCCTGTTTGGTGTTGGGAGATGCGGAAGCAGTTGCCGGAACCGTCAACCTTAAATGGCTGGCAACCGGAGAACAAGAGACTCTGGCTCAAACGGACTTGCTGGGTATGGGTGTGCAATTGCGCCAGCGACTCGATCGCATCTAGCATCGCAACTGCGTGCTTCGGGGGAAGGGGACGCTGGGGAGGCTGGGGGAGAAATAGAAAAGATACGCTCATGTTGCCTCGGACTATCTGCGCCCATTGTGGCGACAACGATAACAGTACAAAGTGGGAGCATCTTGCTCCCGTCTCCCCGATGCTCCCGTTCCCCCCGATGCTCCCGTTCCCCTTTGACGCCGCTTTGTCCGGTTTTGGATAACTTAGTTGTATGTGGCGTCATTCGATATGAATGCCAAAATCAATTCAGTCGCTCTGTGTCTGTGCGATCGATCCACTCAAAAGTATCTTAGTTTCGCTACGCTTAAGGAGAATGGCAGCCGATCGTTAGGAGAAATGGCGATGTTTTGTCCGATGCAACTGGACTGCAAGATTATGACCGGGCAAATTCACAATTGCCCTAACGTTTCAGAATGCTTGCGCAACTCTCCCCTCAGACGCAGGTCGGCAATGCAGCTCTACTTTCTCAACTTGGGGGTACAACTCGAAGATGTCGAGAATCAAACTCCTCCCTACTCTCGGCTGTGTCATTCTTCAAGTTCCCTACCCCACTCCAACTTTACTTACAATCGAGACTACCAAACTCGAGATCGGATTATCTTCGGCAGTTCGGTGAATTGGAACGAACAACCCGGCGGTCTCAAGCATTTCTGCGAGTTGACGGTGACTCAACTCCAGCAACTCATCGACGCCGCATTTGCCGACCCCAACAGCCGCCAGAACCTCTCACCCTCGATCTCCACCCTGCTCGAATTTTCCCGAGAACGGGGAATCCAAGGCTTTGAGTTTACCTTCGAGGGTTATGCGGTGCATCCCTCGCGAGAGGACTATCGCACGAGTATTGATGGAATTACTTACGAGGGGACTTGTCCCTCCTGGCTGATTGCCGAGTTTCGCGAACTGACCCGCAATGCCGACGAACTCACTCTGCAATCTCACCATCTGAGGGCTTGGTGGGATTAGTGTTTGAGGGCAGGGGAGGCAGGGGAGGCACGGGGAGAGGGGGAAGACGCGGTGATTTGAAGTTCCCCATACCCCACACCCTACACCCCTTGACCAATGGCACACAAGCTGAACCATTCACGAGTGCCTATTCCCCATTCCCCATTCCCCGTTCCCCATGCTCATCAATTTTGACATCATATAAAACGATGAGATGGCCGTCGTAATCGCAGAAAGCCTGCTCGGTGAAACGGAGATTGGGCGGTGCGGTGAAGTTACTTTCTCGCACCACGGGAAGTCCCAATTCGCGGATTTTGGCGATCGCGGGGGCGACTTCTGGTACTTGAATGACGATCGCCGCGCGGTGAGGAGTCGTCGGTGGTGGCAGTTCGATGCCTTTGACTTCCGTGAGTGCGAGCGATCGCGGTTCGGATTCCGTACTCAGGGCTGCAAATTTCAGTTTTGCGTTTTCGGGGAATCCAAACACCGGATACAA
Organism: Zarconia sp.; assembly: GCF_057467645.1. Lineage (NCBI taxonomy): Bacteria > Bacillati > Cyanobacteriota > Cyanophyceae > Oscillatoriales > Zarconia > Zarconia sp. Next base: position 16,150 of record NZ_JBRJXU010000146.1, on the reverse strand, counting down.
GTAAGAACCGGGGGAGGCATCATCGAGATAGTCGAGGCGAAACCCCAGAATATCTCGATAGATACTCAACGCTCGTTCTAAATCGGCAACGGCCATACAAGGACGTTTGAGGTGAATGCGATCGAACGCAGAAGATGCGGAGTTGCTCGATGATGTGGGATTTGGGGTGGGATTTTGGGCTTGCGATTGGGTTTCCATCGTTAAAAAATGAGAGAGATGCGGTGACGCGGGGATGGGGAGAGGAGGGAGACAAGGGAGACAAGGGGGATTGGGACATCGAAATTTCCGAATTCCGAATTCCGAATTCCGAACTCTAAACCAATCCCACTAATTCTCCTTCGCCGGAAATCACCTCGCCGATAACCGTGGCATTCCAATTGAGATTGCCAAACAGTTCGATCGCCCGTTCGGCTTGCTCTGGGGGAACGAGAACGACAAAGCCGATTCCCATATTAAAGGTATTGAACATCTCCAAGCGGCTGACTTCCCCCGTTTGGGCCAACCAGTCAAAGACAACTGGGACTTCCCAGGAACTGGCATCGATGCGAATCGATTGGTTTTTGCCCAAACAGCGCGGTAAATTCTCCGGCAGTCCGCCCCCGGTAATGTGAGCCATGCCGCGTATCTCCAACCCGCTTTCGAGGATCGAGAGAATCGGTTGGACGTAAATTTGCGTTGGTGTCAGCAGGACTTCCCCCAAACTCCGTCCCTCAAAAACCGAAGGGCGATCGCTCCAATCGAATCCTCGATCGCCGATAATCTTCCGTACCAGGCTAAATCCGTTACTGTGGACCCCGGAACTCTCCAAGCCGATGGCAACATCTCCCATGCGAACCCGATCGCCGTTGAGGAGTTGGCTTTTTTCCACGATGCCCACGCAAAATCCCGCTAAATCATACTCTCCTGGGGCGTAAAATCCCGGCATTTCAGCGGTTTCGCCTCCCAACAGGGCACATTTTGCCTGGCGGCATCCGTCGGCAACTCCGGCGACCACTTGCGTTAGTTGTTCGGAATTGAGTTTGCCCGTGGCAAGGTAATCTAAAAAATAGAGGGGTTCGGCTCCGGATGTGAGGACGTCGTTAACGCACATTGCCACGAGATCGATGCCAACAGTATCGTGGCGATCGAGACTCTGAGCCAGTTTGAGCTTGGTGCCCACGCCATCGGTTCCAGAGACCAAAATTGGTTGTCGGTACCCTGAGGGTAACTCGAAGCAGCCGCTAAATCCGCCGAGTCCCCCCAAAACCTCCGGTCGATGGGTACTCTGCACCAGGTTGCGAATTTTGTCAACAAAAGCACGCCCCGCCTCGACGTCTACACCAGCATCGCGATAGTCCATAGATTTGTGGGTATGAATGTTCGATACCGATCTAATCTACCGGTTTGGGGGACTGCACGGGAATTATCTCGATCGCGCCATGCTCGATCTGACAATTGTGATGTCTGCGATCTTGGCTAAAGGTGAGATGGAAAACCGGAGGCTGAAAAATTCAGTCGGCAAATCGGATGTAATGTGATGTTCATTCAAAATTTATCGGAATTTTATTACCATATATTTATTTTTTTTATTTAAATTTTTGGTAAACCTTTTTTTTACCGCATCAAACCTCAAAACTCTGATATGAAAAAGATTGGAGTAAGTTTTGTGCCCAGATATACATTTAAAGTTTGTGTAAAGTTTTGGCGATTTTCGGGAATCTATCGATACGCGATCGCAAAACTTCATGCTAGTCTGTGGCAGTTCTATATCAGAGAAACACGCAAAACGAGTATGAGTTAGCTCGAGCTTGGCAAAGTGAGTTTTGCCAAAAGTCAGCGTAAATCATCACTCGTTCACTTCAGGTTCAGGAAAAGCAGCAGCATATCTGTCTTGCTTTCCCCCCAGCTCAGCCAACGTTGAATTGGGGCATCTCGTGGGAAATGGATCTACATGAATCAACAACTCTGGAACAGCCTTGCAGCTACAGGATTAATTGCCAGCCTCGGACTTGTGCCCTCACAACCAGTCGCTAGCCAAACGCTCGATACGGACGATCGTGCGAATAGGCTCTCGGATGGGGCGGCAGGGGACGGTAACATCGTTACCCTTTCCTTTGCCACTTCGAGCATTGCCGAAATCGAATCTCACCAGCTCGACGGGGAGCGTGCGGCCATTCTTTACGTGCGCGATCTCCCGGTTTTAACCTTTTTGGAAGATCCGACTTCCGGGGCGAGCGATCCCGCCGTCAGAGCGATGGCGGTGGCCACTCAACTCAACCAACTGGCTCAAAATCACATCGACGCAGAGGCGATCGTTGGCTTTTGGGATAGTGTAACCGATCGCTACGTTATCCGCATTGGCAGCGAAGAGTTAGTGGAACTCGATTCCCACACCCTCCTCTCCGCAAGTACCTTTGACCCCGCAGAAGATGCCCTACAGGCAGCTAACCGACTGCGCAGACTACTCGGAGATGCAGCCCCCCTAGAGACCCTCATCGGACTCGAACAACCCGCACAAACCGTTGAAGTGGCAAGCTTCGAGCCAATTCCGAAGAAGCCCCAGCCGTACATTGTTGAGGAGACAGTACAGCAGACGGAACCCGAAGCCGATTTGTTCGAGATTGATGGATGGGCATCTTGGTACGGTCCTGGATTCAACGGCAACTACAGTGCAAACGGCGAAATTTTCGACCAATACGCGATGACGGCCGCTCACCGCGATTTACCCTTCAATACCCTGGTGCGGGTCACCAACCTCGATAACGGTCGCTCGGTGGTGGTGCGCATCAACGATCGCGGTCCCTTCATTCACGGTCGGGTGATCGACCTGTCTATGGGAGCGGCCGAAGAAATCGGTATGGTCTCCAGTGGTACGGCTCCCGTGCAACTGGAAGTTCTCGAACCCGATTGGTCGGCTCCCCATAAATAGGCTCATAATGTAGGCAAGCATCGGAGGCAACAGAAGCCGAGGGAAGAAACGTCAAAATGCAACACGAAGAATTTAAAATGCACGACCGGCGTATTTAACCGATTAGAGTCTTCATTCTCTTGGGTCTAAATCGCGCTACGTCCAATTTTCAATTCTTCATCTCTAATTTTTGATGCTTTCTTCCTCGCATCGAGTTTGTCTCCGGGTCTGCCCGATACCTGATGTCCTTCGCGTCTTTTCATTCAACGTGTTATTGCTCCAATCGATCGCCGAACTGCGAACCTATCGCCAACAAGTCAACAACTCCATGGGCTTCGTGCCAACGATGGGAGGGTTGCACGTCGGACACCGCAGCCTAATCGATCGAGCGCGACGGGAGAACGATACGGTAATGGTCAGTATCTTTGTTAATCCCCTGCAATTTGGACCGAATGAGGATTTCGGGCAGTATCCCCGGATGCTCGATCGCGATCGGGCACTGTGCGAGGAAGCGGGGGTCGATGCCATTTTCGCCCCCTCGATCGAAGAGATGAGTGCGGGAAACACTACAACCCTCGTCGTCCCCCCGCCCGAGATGACTTCCGTTCTGTGCGGTGCGACGCGAACCGGACATTTTCAGGGGGTGGCAACCATCGTCACCAAACTGTTGAACCTCGTCCGACCCGATCGCGCCTATTTCGGTCGCAAGGATGCCCAACAACTGGCGATTATTCGCCGATTCGTCGCTGATTTGAATATTCCCGTCGAAATCGTCCCCTGTCCCATCGTCCGGGAAGAATCGGGTCTAGCCTATAGTTCTCGAAATCAGTATTTGAGTGCCGAAGAAAAAGAAAACGCAGCCGCTTTATCTGGAAGTTTGCAACGAGCGGAAGAAGCCTTTTGGCAGGGCGATCGCCGCAGCGATCGCATACTCGAAATCGTCCGCACTGAGTTAGCCGATGTTCCCCAACTCGAACTCGAATACGTCGAGTTAGTCCACCCGGATACCCTAACACCGCTCGAAACCATTGAGGAGCGGGGGTTGCTGGCACTCGCCGCGCGGGTGGGTTCGACGCGATTAATCGATAACGTCCTGCTGCGCCAACCCATCGTCGCCATCGACGGCCCGGCTGGGGTGGGAAAATCCACCGTGGCCCGCCAAGTCGCCCGCCAATTGGGAGTGGTTTATCTCGATACCGGGGCGATGTACCGGGCGATCGCCTGGTTGGCATTGGATCGAGGACTGGCGGTAGATGACGAACCCGTCATTGCAGAGGCGATCGAACAGTGCCATTTGCGTCTAGAACCGAATACAGAGAGTGGCGGTTGTCGCGTGTGGATGGACGATCGCGAAATTACCGATGAGATTCGCACCCCAGAAGTGACGGCACAGGTATCGGCGGTCGCAGCATTGGGGTCGGTACGGCGCTTTTTAGTGCGGCAGCAGCAAGAATACGGTCGCGCGCGGGGACTGGTGGCTGAAGGTCGAGATATCGGCACTCACGTTTTCCCCCAAGCCGAGGTGAAGATTTTCCTCACGGCCTCGGTAGCCGAACGGGCCCGACGGCGACACAAGGATTTAGTCGAACGCGGATATTCGATTTCCTTAGATGAGTTGGAAAACAGCATCGCCGAACGGGATGAGAAAGATAGTACCCGCGCCATCGCCCCGTTACAGAAGGCAGAGGATGCGGTGGAAATTTGTACCGACTCCTTGAGCGTGTCTGAAGCGATCGACGCCATTTTAAGTCATTGTCACGGGTAATTCCCTGACGGGCGACTCTTCGATCGTTGATTTGACATTCGGCGATCGCACTTTGCTATCGTTGATTGACCCGCTCGATGAAATAGCTGAGCGCATAGCGGTTAAGACGCTCGAAATTTAGGTGGGATTTTCGTAAATTTGGTCGGGGGAATGCGGCCGTTGACCCCTACGGTATTTGTTTTCTCACATTCAATGTTCATTACCCCCTGCGCGTGGCTATATTTTCCATTCCCCATTCCCCATTCCCCATTCCCATAGCTCATCGATAAATCCATCGTTGCTCACCACACCGAAGCGACCGAAGCCAAACTGGCGTTACAATAAAAGTACGAAGAATTGTAACAAAAACGGAGCATCGTGACTCAACCTCAACCCACAACCACCCCCACCCTCGTCGAACCCAAATTTGGCTTCAACTACTATGCCGAACGTTTAAACGGCAGAGCTGCCATGGTGGGCTTTATCGCCACTCTTGCCATCGAATATCTTTCCGGACAGGGTTTGCTCTCTTGGCTGGGTCTAATTTAGAGCGAGCCTGGGGCACTCCCTCGGTCGCGATTTAGGGATTTTTCCCGAGTGAGGTCCGCTCTCAACCGTGGAGTACTCCCTCGAAAGCCTGAAGGGTAAAATTCCGAATCGGCACGACATTTGCCTAAAAATCAATCTAGTTCTTATGGGGGGACAGTCCGATGGTAAGGTCAAAGGTTAAATCCCCATACGGAAAACTGTCCGCCCCATAAATCTCTCCCTCTCTGCGTTCCCGAACTCAACACAATGCTCCTAAGATTAGTCGCACTGCGATGCGTCAGAGCTTAGCATGAAGCAGAAATCGATCGAGCTGTTTGGGGGGTTAAATGAAGACGTGCTTCGGCCAGATCTCGAATCAACAACACTTTAGAATTGAGATAGCTCGATAACGCGCCAACCTCTTCAGAGCTGAGTAGAATATTGCGATCGACGTGCTGCAAGAGCAGCTTCACCACCATTGAATCAGACATTGTCAATAAATCGCGGGGAGACGTTTCTTCAACTGCTGCCCACGCCAATCGCAAGACTGAAGAGCTAAGTTCCATTGCGGGTTCTCCCGAGCGCACTCGTAAATTTAAGATTCTCGATACATTTTGTCGACCGAAACCGACCAACGTCTTTAGATTTGCTTAATAATTTAACATTGCGATCGAATTTTTTTTAGATTTGCTTAACTAATCTCAATACTTTGATACACTGCAAGAGAAGCTAGGGTGCGGTTCTGTGGAATCGAGCCAACCGAACCAGTTCGATGGGCAATCGGAAATGCTTTATCGATGAAGCGTTGCCATTTCTCGTTTCCAGACGGTGTCACCATAGCTGAGTTCGATCGATCGCCCTCAATGTTCCCTCTATGAGTGGGTTTGAACCCAGCAACATCCCCCCAGAGCGCCTCAGCGAAGTTATCGGCGAACCCGTTGGCTTTGCCCGTTCGATCCAGCCCTATGGGGTTCTCTTAGTCCTCTCCCATCCCCAACTGGCAATTGTCCGAGTCAGTGCCAATCTTCAGGATGATTTCGGTATTTCACCTCAAAACGTACTCGGTCGGTCCCTAAGCGTTTTGTTCGATCGCCTACAAGTTGAGGTCATCGAGCCAATACTCCAGAATTTGGACCGTGTCGGTAAATCCTCCCTTCGCCTCTGGAGAAATCAACAGTACTGGAATTGCACCGCATACCGAACCGAAACTGCGATCGTCCTGGAACTCGAGCGGGCGTTGCCCAAACCCAAAACCCCCCATCTGTCAGTGCAGGCTCAGGTAAACTCGGCGATCGCCCAACTGCGACAAGTTCGGGATTTAACGGAATTTCTCCAACTCGCCGCCGCCAAAGTGCGTCAGATGACCGGATTCGATCGGGTCATGGTGTATCAGTTCGACCCCCAAGGCTCCGGTGCGGTGGTTGCCGAAGCCAAGACCGATGACTTACCCTCCTACCTGGGACTGCACTATCCAGCCACAGATATTCCCGAAGCGGTGCGAGAGCTGTACCGACGGGGACTGGTGCGCTACATCCCCGATTTAAATGCCCCCTCGGTGGAATTATCAGAAGATGCGATCGCGCCGGAACCTCTCGACTTGAGCTTTTCTCTGTTGCGGGGGGTTGACCCGTGCTGCGTGGAATACCATCGCAACATGGGAGTGACAGCCATCTTCGTCATTGCTCTGGTGCGGGGGGAAACCCTTTGGGGTCTGATTTCTTGTCATCATTCAACCCCCAAATCGATCGACTGTGAGGTTCGCGAAAGCGTAGAATTGTTGGGTCAACTCATCGCCTCGGAGTTGACCCATAAAGTGAATACCGAAGAGCTGGACCACTTAACGAGGCTGCGATCGCTCTTAACGGACTTCATTCAATCGATCGCTCGGGTCGACGACTTGAGACAAGCCCTCATCGATCCCGCTCCTCGCCTATTGGATGTGGTGAGTGCCCAGGGGGCAGCCATTTGTTTGGGGGATGAAATTACGCAGGTGGGCAATACGCCCTCCGAAGAAGAAATTCGGGCACTTGTGGGCTGGCTCGAAACTCAACAGCTCACCTCTTCTATACCCTCGCGGCTGGCTTCTGTTGCCGATCGCGTCCTGTTTCATACCGATTCTTTGCCCCTACTCTACCGGGGCGCTGAAGCGTTTAAAGACAGTGCGAGCGGTCTGCTCGTCTTACAGATTTCTCGGGTGCGACGCTACACGATCCTTTGGTTTCGTCCGGAAGTGCTGCAAACGGTGAACTGGGCGGGCGACCCGAGTACGTCGGTGAAAGTTGCTGCAGATGGTAGCCAAACCCTATGCCCCCGCGAATCCTTCGAGCAATGGCAGGAAATCGTCCGGTATACGTCATTGCCTTGGAAAGCGTGCGAACTGGAAAATGCCCTGAATCTCAGAAGTGCGATCGTCGGCATCGTTCTCAAAAAAGCGGATGAGTTAGCCAGAATCAATCAAGAGCTAGAGCGCAGCAACCGAGAGCTGGATTCTTTTGCCTATGCCGCGTCTCACGATCTCAAGGAGCCGTTGCGAGGCATTCATAATTACTCGAATCTCTTGCTGCGCGGGTATTCTGAAGTCCTCGACGAGGTCGGTAAATCTCGGCTGCAAACCTTAACGCGCCTCACGCGCCGCATGGAAGCACTCATCGATGCCCTACTCAAGTTTTCTCGCCTGGGACAAGCGGAACTTCGCCTTCAACCCACGGATCTCGATGAATTATTGCGCCAGGTGCTCGAAGATTTGTCCATCGCTCGGTTGGGTCTGCAAATGGATATTCGCATCGCGCGATCGCTCCCCACGGTAAACTGCGACCCCATCCTCGTGCGCGAAGTACTTCTCAACTTGCTCGGTAACGCGCTCAAATATAACGATAAGTCTCAACGATGGATCGAAATCAGCTACATCGAACCGGAGTCCGACACTTACGGGCAAACAGAATCGAATCTCGAGAATCTAAAGTCGAACATTTTCTACGTTCGCGATAATGGCATTGGCATTCGGGAACGGCATCTCGATCGCATCTTCGAGTTGTTCAAGCGCCTCCACGAGCAACAATTATACGGGGGCGGTACGGGAGCGGGATTGACGATCGCGAAAAAGATTATCGAGCGTCACGGCGGACGCATTTGGGTGGAGTCTACATACGGTGAAGGCTCGACGTTTTATTTCACATTACCTTGAGGCACGATCGCGCTTTTGAACGGACAAGAAATTTCAAGGGTTTTTCCTCCCCGGCCCCATTTCACCTGAATCTATAGCAGTTCGCGCCCTTTTCATTACAGATTTTCAGTCATGGGGAACGGGGAACGGGGAATGGGGAATGGGGATGGAGTACTTTGCTCCTGAGCCACCCGATGTCGCCAGTGTTGTCGCTTCGCTTTGGCGAGGCTTGCCGACCGCCCGAACCTCAATCAGAGTGAGCATCTCGGCGAGGTCGCGGTAGCAAAACTGACGTTGAGTAGAAGAATCTCTCACCCCAACGGCTCCAATCGAGCGTAACCATGAGCGATCGCGGGAAACTCTACCCCCACCTCTGAATAATCCTTCACCCGAACCTGAGTTTTGGTTAAGCGCTAAATTTTCAATGCTTCAACGACAGAATCAGGTTTTTGCCGATTTCGGGTTCACGGTAGCATCAGGGTTTCGGCTTATCCAAAACTGGCGTTAACCCGAACTCGCGTTATGTAACAAAAATATTAAATTTAGAATTCCTCAGACAAATAACCGATAGAGAGACATTATCACCGTTCATCGACCTATCCCTTCGTCAGCACAGGTCGCACGCTCGATCCAGGGTCGATATCCATTAGTGTTAAATGACTATAGTGTCAACTCATTTTATGTTAACTTAATATAAGTTATGTTAAGTATAAAAAAAATATCGATCTAAAATTAGTGTTTAGCAATACAAAGTAATGAACCGATCGTTTAATCCCTTGCTGATTGCAGAAGATAGCGATGAAGATTTTGAGGTACTAGAACTGCTAATGCAGCAGATGAAAGTACAAAATCCCATTCATCGCTGTACCAATGGAGACAAGGTTTTAGACTTTATCTATCAAGAAAAAAAGTGTGGGAATCGGCGTGCGGTACCGCTGCCGTCGGTAATCTTGCTCGATCTAAATTTGCCGGGTACCGATGGTCGCGAGGTACTAGAGCAACTCAAGAGCGATCGAAGCTTTAAAGACATTCCCATTGTCATCTTTACCACCTCCTCCAATCCCAAGGATATTAAATTTTGCTATCAGAATGGTGCCAACGGTTACCTGATCAAACCCGTGGATATAGACGAACTCGAGCGTATCGTTCGAGCCTTCGTCGAGTACTGGTTGCAAGCCAACATTTCCCCCAGAGACGATCGCAACGATGATTGAGCCATCACCGCTAAATATTTTTATCTGTTTAAATTTTCCTTGTATTTCCTAGCCTTATGGCATTCTGTATCGATAAAAAAACTGTTTTGCTCTCCTTTTTCATCTCCTGACTATGTTAAATACATGGACTTTACTCATTACCGATGACTGCCAAGAAGATCGAGAAGTTTACCGGGAGTATCTTTCGGGCGACCCCGATCGATCTTACCGGTTTATCGAAGCCGGATCGGCCGAAGCGGGGTTAGAACTGTGTCAGCGGCAGCATTGCGATGCGATCTTGCTCGACTTTCGCCTACCGGATATGACCGGACTGGAGTTTCTCGACGAACTCAAGCAGCAGTCGAACCCTTCTCTTCCCGTGATTATGCTCACCGGACAGGGAGACGAACGGGTGGCAGTGCAAGCGATGAAGCAAGGGGTGCGCGATTATCTGATCAAGCAAGATCTCGATCCGGATATGTTGCAACTGACGGTTCGCAACGCCATCCAACAATCGACTTTATCCAAACGGTTCGACTCGCCACGGAAATCGCGGGACTTAACGGCAAACATGGCTCTTCGCCTCCATCAAGCCATCGATCTCGAGGACATTTTGCAAACAGCCGTCGTCGAAACGCAACAATTGCTAGAGTGCGATCGGGCAGTAATATATCAGATGAGCGCTCGAGACAATTGCCCCAGCCTCACCAAATGGTGCGAAACTCCTTCAAGCGATCGAACTCGCGATCCGGTGAGCAAGTTTTTATCTTTCCTGACTAAAAGTTACCCCTGGGGCGAGCAAAACAGGCAAACCCTCCCATCTGAGATGGGTGAAGCATCGATTCTGGTGGCGAGCAAGAAGACTTATCTTCTGAGTCCGATCGAAATCCCATCCTCAACGGCTCCTTCCGATGCAAATTCGCAATCTTCTTCAGTCTGGGGTTTGTTAGTGGCTTGCCACCATTCCAACAAGCGTTTGTGGCGATCGGATGAAGCTCATTCCCTGAAGGATATTGCCAGTCATTTGGCGATTGCCGTGCAACAATCTCAGCAACTCACCCAAGCCCTGGAAGCGTTGGAGACTCAGAAACAATTCAACGCCATGACCTCTCAACTAGTCGCAACAGTTTCCCATGAATATCGAAAGCCGTTAGCGGTGATTCTGGCCGCTGCCTCTACGCTGAAATTCCATGGCGATCGGCTACAGAAATCGAAACAGCAGCATTTTTTGCAGACGATCGAAGATAAAGCCAGACAAATGACCCAACTCGTCGAGGATTTGCTGGTGTTAGAAAAATTTGAAGCGGGTCAAGCTCACTTCGATCGGACTCCTTTCGAGTTGTTGCAATTTATCTCCACCATCGTTGAAGAACAGCGCCAGATGGTGGGAGAGGAGCGCGAGTTAACTTTCAAAATTACCGGCAACACGAAAGGCTTTTGGGGCGACGGGCAACTCCTACGGCTGATTTTGGTCAATCTCATCTCTAATGCGATTAAATACTCAACCCCTGAGAGCACCATTGAAATTCACCTCACCGGTGACGAAACCCAAATCGCGATCGAAGTTCGAGATGAAGGCATCGGCATCCCCTCTCAAGAATGCTCTGAGGTCTTTCAAGCTTTCAGTCGTGGCAGTAACGTCGGTCAGATTCCCGGAACGGGTCTGGGTTTAGCGATTGTCAAAGCTTGCGTCGATTTGCATGGCGGCAATGTTTTCCTCGCCAGCGAAGAAGGCTCAGGAGCAACATTTACGGTATGCTTGCCGAAGCGATCGTCTTCCAATTCCCCCACATCTGTTGTTAGCGGTATCGCGAGTCCTGGGGCTATGGGGTGAGAGCGCGATCGCTTCCCGATGCTCCCGATGCCCCCGACTCTCACCACAACGGTCATTGTCAGTATTCAACCGAACTCGATCTTACCTCCAAGGAGCTTGACATCCGATCGACCTGTGCCTATGCTGTGGGTTTGAAATCCCGTTGGCATCAATCGATCGGAGGCAAAACATCAGGGTGAAATGGTATCAGCACCTAACTTGGGGACTTATCTTTGCCCTCTCCGGGTTAGCCAATCCCGCACGAGCAGAATTTATGGAGACTCAATCCTCCACATCTATTTGTCCGGCACAACTCGATGCCCAGATGTCGGCGATTCGCGCCAAGTACTCGAACGCCGGACGGGAGAGATGGGGGATTCTCGTGGAAACTCTGACAGAAGGTGATGCGGAAGGCAACATTCTCTATCGCCACAACGATCGCCAATACTTCGTTCCCGCCTCCAATGCCAAACTGCTGACAACCGCGGCCGCCCTCCATCGCTTCGATCCCCAGTTTCGGATTCGCACCTCCGTCGATCGCACCCCCACCGGCTTGCGCGTCGCGGGACGGGGCGACCCCAGTATTGGCACAGAACAACTCGATCGTCTCGCCCGACAGGTGGCGGCAGCTAGAGTGCCACAAGTAGAAGAACTGATTGTCGAGGATGGCTACCTGCGGGGTGCGCCCTACAATCCCCATTGGCAGTGGGAAGACGTGCAGGCAGGATACGGCGCGCCGTCGAACAGCCTGATATTCGATCGCAATGCCGTTCCTTTCACCCTATTTCCCGAAGCTTTGGGGCAACCTCTGCGGGTGGAATGGGACGATGCCGACGAAGGGAAACGCTGGCGGGTGGAAAATCAAACCATTACCGTTGCCGAGGGGGAACCGGAGTTTATCGAAGTGGGGCGCAGCCTCACCGAACCCATCCTCTACGTCAGCGGGCAACTGATTGCCGGTTCCCCTTCCGAACCCGCATCGGTAGCGGTGGTGAATCCGGGGGAACGGTTTGCGCAGAAGTTTACCCAAGCCTTGGAACGGGCGGGGGTTGCCGTAGGACGCACTCGGGTGACAACGGCAGCTACAACAGCAGCCGGGGAAGAAATAGCGGCGATCGAATCTCCCTCAATTTCCGAGTTGGTGATGGAGGTGAACCAGTTTAGCGATAATCTCTATGCCCAAACCCTGCTGCGGCTGATGGGGGCAATGCAAGACCCCACCAACGCTTCTTCCCAAGCTGCTGGTATTGCAGTGGTGCAAAAAACTCTCAGCGAGTTGGGTGTCGAACCCGATAGCTACATCCTCAGCGACGGTTCGGGACTTTCCCGCCTCAACTCCATCAGTCCCCAGGCATTGGTGCAAACGCTGCGGGCGATGGCAAATTCTCCCTTTGCGGACATTTATCTCAACTCCCTACCGCTGGCGGGAGAATCGGGAACCCTGAGTTCTCGGTTTGGGGATCTCACTTCAGGGGAAGTCCGAGCAAAAACCGGGACGGTGAGCGGAGTTTCGTCATTATCGGGGTATATCGGTCATTCCGACTACGATCGCCTCATTTTTAGTATCATCGTCAATCATTCCGATCGATCCGTGGCAACCCAGCGACAAGCTATCGACGAAATGGTGACGTTGTTAACTCGTTTGCAACCCTGTTCGCCTGGCTAAGAACGGGGGGATTTTCCAGGATTGGCGGTAGGGGGAATGCGGCCGTATAGCCTATCGGCATGGCTCCGCTAAGACCCCTACGGTGATTCCACGGCACATTTCTCATTCGATCGACTTGCAGTGACGATCGTAACGGGATTTAGAGGAGAATAACGGGTTAGAGAACTCACCGCCACAGAACGGGAAAGTTGGGCTTGCAGCAGTTGATATTTCCAGCCGCGAGTTTGCATCCAAGTCAGAGTGGTATTTAAATGCTCTAAGGTGGCGATCGCCAGGACGATTATCCCAGCTGTTGCGAGGCGATCGCCGCAGACTTCCAGAATCTCTAGAAGATTTCCCCCACTGCCACCGATAAAGATGCGATCGGGGGAGGGAAGTTGCACCAAGCCGTCTGGGGCACTTTGATGGCAGATGGTAATATTCTCTACCTGAAAGCGATGGCAGTTCTGTTCGATGAGAGAAACGCCCATCGCCGTTTTTTCCAGGGCAAAAATTCGCGCATCGGGACACAAACGGGCAATTTCAATCGAAACCGAACCGGTGCCCGCACCGATATCCCAGATGGTTTGACCCGATTGCAGGGCTAATTCTCCCAAAACCAGCAGCCGGACTTCTCGCTTGGTCATTAAGCCGGGGCGATCGTCAAAACTCAAAAAACTGCGATCGGGCAGTCCAAACAGGGGTAAGCTGTCTAAATCCAGGGATTCCCTTTGGGTTTGGCGGACTAAGATCGCAACGTTGAGTAGGGCAAAATCCATCGACGCTGCCGCCAGAGACTCCATATCGTAGCACTGAACTCGTTCGCCAGTTCCCCCCAAATTCTCGCAGACCCACAGCGCATACTGACTGGGCAAATCGAGGGATTCGAGCAAGCGAGCGATCGCCGTTGGGCTATTGTTGCCATCGGTCAACACGGCGATTTTCTGGGCCCCTTGTTGCAACGCCCGAATCAACTCATCGAGAGACCGACCGTGGGCGCTAATAAAACGGGCATCTTGCCAAGTCATTTTAATGCGATTGAAGGCGAGTTGAATCGAACTTAGGTGGGGATGAAATTCGATTTGTTCTGCTGGAAATTCTGCTAAGAGCAAGCGACCCAAACCGAAAAATAGCGGGTCGCCGGAAACGATGATGGCAATGGAATCGGTAACGGCTCTTTGTTGAATTTGGGCGATCGCGCCTCGCAAATCTTTTAAGATCAGACGTTCCCCTGAGTAGTCTGGAAAGTAGCTTAAATGGCGATCGCTGCCGACGAGCAATGAAGATTCGGAGGCGATTTTTTGCGTAAACGCGGTAATTCCTGCGACTCCATTTAAACCAATTCCAATAACATGAATCATTTAAAGATCGTAAAGTTTAAAAATATTTTTTATAAAAGTAATTTTGAGTATCGGCACTCAAGCGTTGCGACCTGGAATCAGATGAAGCTCTAGAATCATGATTCATCCATGGCTTTTTTCACCGTCTTTCGCCAATGATTAGGAGGGGAGCGAACTTCCCAATCGAGACTCAATCTGCGATCAATTGACGAAATTGTTTGATTTTCATACAGTTTGAGCTGACTAGCATCAGAATTGACATTATTTATTTTACACAAACTTTGCGAAACCCTCGACCACCAAGATGTGAATTTTACACAAGATGACTACGATCGAAAGCACGAGTGTCTAATTCTAGCTTCGATCGAAGATTTAAATCTTCCGAGTACCTATTTTCGAGTTCGATCGACATCCTCGAACACTCTTTAAATCTCTTGGGTTCATTCTATTTTCAAAATTCAAGGATTGACTTTGTGCAATCTATTTTTGATTGCAATCGTTTTTTTGACTCCAAACATTTGTTTAATTGACTGTTACTGCGACCGCCTTGAGAAGTAAAAGGAGCATTCGTTTTGAATAAAGTTGCTGCAACCGTTGCTGGAGTTGTCTCGATCGCTTTAGGAACCCTCGAAACATTACCCGCTGTGGCTGGAACCATTGCATTCGACTATCGCGATGGCTATGCCAACGGAACCCTCGAGGTAGACTCCACCGTTTCGGATCTAGCAAACAATATGTTTGGCATCGATCTAGGCATCGAGCGGTCTATGAATCTAAATTTAAACGCCTCCGATTTAACCGGGAGCTTCAGTCTTTTCGACGATCCGGAACAATTTACAGACGGAGATATCACCCTCGATTACGATGTATTTAGCAACACGATCGGGTTGTCCGCTTTCACCGATGATTTCTCTTCGATGTTGGGCGATCTGGATGCCGGAGCGGCTGCGGCTTTTGCTGATAGTTTCTTGAGTCTGGCTTTGAGTGGAACTGGAACCATCGATGCTGGAGACACTAGCACTAACTTTAACTTAAATTACGTCAGCGATACGAATTCGATCGTCATTAATGGATTCGATGCCGATGTGGTTTCCCAATGTTTGACCCTCACGTGTACGACAACGGGTCAGGGTGGTTTTGGCTTAGGGGTTGAGTTGAGTGTCCTGACCCAGCTTGCCCTTGGCTTCGGTCTTCCCGAGACCTTTGTCGCTCAAATTACGGCTTTAGAGGCATCGGGATTGAGCGCACTGTCCGTGGCATCTGGTTCGTTCAACTTCGGAATCACCACCGATCCCGGTGCGGTCGATCCCGATGGCGAAGAGCTGTATGCGACAGTCACTGGCGGAACCGTCTCGGTATCGGAGACCTTCGAAGGGGAAGAAATCACGATCGTCGAGCGGTCTTTCGATGAGCAAATCGTCACTCAATCTGCACCTCAAGCCGTTCCCGAACCGGGACTCATCTTCGGATTGCTTGGGGTGGGTGCCGGGATGCGCGGCATCGTCAAACGCCAGGGCAACTAATTAACGTCAGTTCGGATCGGAGAGTTTCCGGTAAGGCTGGGGTTTGGGGTATCTGACAGGGAATGTTTTTTACAATCTGGTAATTGCCGGTGGTGACGACAACGAGCATTCAAGGGTTCGGTGATTGCCTGCCTCCCCTGCCTCCCCTGCCCTCGTCCTTAATTAACGTCAGTTTTGGATAAGACTGTTTCCGGTGAGGGCGGGGAATGGGGAATGGGGAATGGGGAATGGGGAATAGGGATGAAGTACTTTGCTCCCCAGCAACCAGATGTAGCCAGTGCGATCGCTTCGCTCATCAAGAGGCTTGCCAACCG
>NZ_JBRJXU010000145.1:0-25057 GCF_057467645.1 Zarconia sp. | reverse complement strand
TTCCGGATGGGGGTTCGATGGTATCGGAAATCGTAATGGTAGATGCACCCTGATTCTTACTTTCCCAGCTCATCAGAGCTGGATTTTTTTTGCCTGAAAAAGGGAAACGTTCCGGAGTGCGATCGCAAACCACCGGAAATCGTAATAGTAGATGCACCCTGATTCTTACTTTCCCAGCTCATACGGGCTGGATTTTTTTTGCCTGAAAATCGGGAAACGTTCCGGAGTGCGATCGCAAACCACCGGAAATCGTAATGGTAGATGCACCCTGATTCTTACTTTCCCAGCTCTTACGGGCTGGATTTTTTTTGCCTGAAAATGGAAAACGTTCCGGAGTGCGATCGCAAACCACCGGAAATCGTAATAGTAGATGCACCCTGATTCAATACTTTCCCAGCTCATACGGGCTGGATTTTTTTTGTCGAAAAATTGGAAAACGTTCCGGAGTGCGATCGCAAACCACCGGAAATCGTAATAGTAGATGCACCCTGATTCAATACTTTCCCAGCTCATACGGGCTGGATTTTTTTTGTCGAAAAATTGGGAAACGTTCCGGATCGCGATTGAAAACCACCGAACATCGTAATAGTAGATGCACCCTGATTCTTACTTTCCCAGCTCATACGGGCTGGATTTTTTTTGCCTGAAAATGGGAAACGTTCCGGAGTGCGAGGCGGCTGCAGTTGTCACTTTGGCACTCAATCCGGGTGGGCAAAGCATTTGGAGAGTCAAGATGTCGTTGTTTCTCGAAAACATTGCCCAAATGCTTGCGCCCCGACAGGGAACGGCTAAATGCGATGGGCGATCGCAGCGTAGAAGGGATCGCCACCGCCAGCCCCCAGCCATTGGAGGATATTGGGGGCATTAGAAACGCGGGCGATCGTCTCGGGTTTGGAGAATCCCGGTATGGCTTCAAAATATCGCTTCACTAACGCCACCCGATCGCCTTCGGAACCATCTCGCCACGCCTGAATTGCTTTTTGATAGAACATCCGGTTGGAAAAGCTAATAATGGCGATGCCACCGGGTTTGAGAACGCGGTGAATCTCGGCAAAGACTTTTTCGGGATACTGCAAATACTGGACAGAAACGGTGTTGAGGACGGCATCGAAGCTTTCGTCTTCCAGGGGAAGTTGGGGATTTTTGTTCAGGTTTTGGACGAAATAGCGATCGAGTCGCGGATTTTTGGCGAGTTCTTCGGCGTTGAGTCCGTGTCCTTCCACCCAGCTAAATTCCACATCGTCGGGAAGATGGGACACCCAACTACTCATCATATCTAGGATGCGAGTTTGGGGTTGGAGGCGTTCTCGATACAGGTCGGTTAGCTGTTGGATGAAGCCGTCGTCAACGTGGGTGACGAAACGGGGATAGTCGTAAAATTGGGTATCGTCGGATTCGTCGAGTTTGGTGCGTTGGGTGGGTTGGAGGAGCATAAACGGGCGATCGCGGATTAAATCAACTGCATTAAATTTTATAAAAAATTATTGACAAAAATCAATAATTACTGACTAAAACTCGTGTTTGCAAGCCCATCTCAACCAGCAAGTCGTAGGGTGGGCAGTTGTGACGATCGAAATTTAACCTTTGTATCAATGCTCAACTGCCCACCGACACCCACTAAAACTTCAAGCAATGGGTAAGGAAAACGCGACTACAACCCATTACCAATCAGAATAAACGGGGCCCAGTAGTAGGGGTGACTCAAACGTTGTCCAACCTCCGACGGCAAACTTTCGGCGAATACAAGTTCGATCGCATCTCCCCGCGAATCCCCAACGGCGCTATAATTTCCGGTAACTAGTGCCATTTGTGCCTGCCGCAGCGCCTCCGCCTTGGTCATATTCTGCTGCAATCCGCTGTAAAAGGCATTCATCAGCACTTGGGTTCCCCCATCATCAACAATCCACAACGAGGCGATCGCCGCTCTTGCTCCGGCCGATTGGATTTGGTAGCCTAAACCGAGAATCTCCTCCCCATTTCCTAAATTTCCCCCCAACCCAGTTTCGCAGGCGGAAAGCACCACTAAATCCACGTTCGTCAGACTCCAGGTGGCGATATCCCGCAGCGTCACCCGTTCTCCATTGCCAAAGAGGATAAACGACTCATCTGGCGTTCCCACCACAAACGCGCCGTGGGTGGCCAGGTGTATGGTGTTGTAGCGGTTAAATTGGGGAACGGCATCGGGGGTGAAGTCGGTATCGATGAGTTGGGTGGTGGCGGGAACGGTATCGGCGAGATTTTCTACTTCCACCCCGGCAAAGGGCAATCCGGAAAAGTTAAAGGCTTGTTCGCCGATGTTGAAGCTGTAGAATCCGGTGGTAAACGCACCGGCGAGAACGTTCAGTTGCGGTTGCGGTTCGGTGTCCAGGTCGGTGAGGGAGTAGGCGGTAATATGGTTGATGCGGTAGCGCTGCACCAGCCAGTTTTCCCCGTCGTGTAAGGCTGCTAGGGGAATGTAGCGCAGTTGTCCGTCGGGACTGTAGATAATCGTTTCGGCGTTCGCGGCTTCTAGGTCGTTTTCCAGGGGTTCGATCAACCACTGATAGAGTTGTTGGGCGGGAGTTTGGATGTTGGAGAGAGGTCGGTGCGGTCGCACGATCGCCTGTCGGAAGTCCAAGATCGTTTGGCTGAGTTGTTCTTTGCTAACGTTCACCGTGCGGCGAATGGGGGGAGAGTCGGGAGTGGTGAGGATGAGTTCGAGGCGATCGTCCAGGATGAGAGGATAGAGGAGGACGGCGTTTTGTTCGAGGTTTCTCAGGTTATCTTGCAAACCGTTGAAGTCTCCCATCCGCAGGAGTAAATCTTGGCTGAGGGTTTCGGGACTGCGCTGGGTGACTAATGCCAGGACTTCCTCGGAACGGGTGAAGTTGTTGAAGTCTTGGCGAATCTGACCTTGTGCGTCGGTAAGTTCGGCCAGACGTTGTTCTTCGGCTGGGGTGAGGGTGTCTTTTTGCTCAAGTTGGGACAGTTCTTTGCCGATTTCCACGGCTTTGTCGAGGATGGCTTGATAGCGATTCCAGGCTTCTCGTTCGGCTGGAAGATTGGGTAATCCTTGGTTCGTATTTTCGTTGCCGCGCACGTTGCGGAGGTAGTCGTCGAGTTCTTGAACTTTGAGTAAGTCGAGGACTCGTTGTGCTTCGAGGATGCGATCGTTTTTCAGGAGGAGGTCGGCTAAACCTCGATACCGCTCGGAAACAGTGCCGAGATAAGAGTCTTGTAGTTCTTGGGAGAGTCCCTGAATATCTTGTCGAATCGACTCTGCAATATTAATCGATTGTTTGTAGAAGAGAATTGCCAGCTCCGGTTGATTTTGTTCTTCTAGCAAAACACCGATATTTTTGAGCGCGACACCTTCACTCTGGCGATTTCCGATATCTTGGCAGATTGCCAAAGACTGTTGGAAAAAATCGAGTGCCTTTTGGTATTGCCTGAGCTGGTGGTAAACAATGCCTAAATTCATAAGGGAGTTGGCTTCTCCTTGGCGATTTCCGATTTCTCGATCGATTGCCAAAGACTGTTGGTGGAAATCGAGCGCCTTTTGGTATTGCCTGAGCTGGTGGTAAGCAACGCCTAAATTCCCAAGGGAGTTGGCTTCTCCTTGGCGATTTCCGATTTCTCGATCGATTACCAAAGACTGTTGGTGGAAATCGAGCGCTCTTTCGTATTCCCCTAAGAATTCGTACACAATGCCCAAATTTCTGAGAGCATTACTTTCTCCACGACGATCTTCGATTTCTCGCTCGATCGCCAAAGACTGTTGGTGGAAATCGAGTGCTTTTTCGTATTGTCCTAAGGATGCGTACACAATGCCCAAGTTATTAAGGGTATCTGCTTCTCGGTTAGAGTCTCCAATTTCCCGAGTAATGGGCAAAGATTGTTGGAAAAAATCGAGTGCCTTTTCGTATTCTCCAAGAGAGAAGTAAATATTACCCAAGTTCCCGAGAATACTACTTTCTCCGTAACGATTGCCGATTTCCCGAACAATAGGCAAAGAGCGAGCAAAGAATTCGCTCGCTCTTACATATTCTCCTTGCTGAAGGTACGCAACACCCAAATTATTGAGAGAAGTTGCCTCTCCGTAACGATTGCCGATTTCCTGAAATATTACCAAAGATTGCTGGTAAAGCTCGCTCGCTCTTGCATATTCTCCGATCTGATCGGAAATAATACCTAAATTATTCAGAGAGTGAGCTTCTCCATTGCGTTGGCGTAGCCTTTCCTCGGGAGCCTCGCCAATTTCCCGATAGATTTCTAATGCTTGCTGGCATGATTCGATCGCCGCTTCATACTGACTGGTTTGCCATTGCTCGATACACAACTCCAAAAAGCGATCGGCTTCTGTTTCTAAATTTTGACTCGTGTGCGCCTCCCCTGCGTCAATTCCCACTCCCCGAACCGATAGTGGTACTGCCAGAGACAGCAGCAACGCCAGTAGGGAAATGCCAAACAACTTGAGGGAAGGTTGCATCGAAAATATTCTTAACGGTCATGCGATCGACTTTACCGCGATCTAGATCTGGTGAAGGTTAAGTTCTGCACTATTTTGAGTAGGAACGATCGGGCTGATGAAAATGCCTCCATTTTAAGTTTCTAAAGCAATAATCACTTCGAGTTCTTCTATCAATGGTGGTAAGTCGTGAGTAACAACTTCCCAGACAATATCCAAATCGACTTCAAAATATGCAGGGGTCAAACGATTTCGCATTCCCACCATTTGTCGCCACATCAGTTGAGGATGCTTCGCTTGGCATTGGGCAGAAACTCGGCTTGCCGCTTCGCCAATAATTTCAATTTCCTTGACAATGGCTAACGTTAGCATACGATTATTGTCTAAATCTTCTCGCTTACTATTGCAGACAAAGCTAACCGCTTCTCTGGCGGCATCTCGCATATGTAGTAATCGAGTGCGATCGTCAATTGCGGACATATTGTACCCAGGCTTCAGCTAAAACCCGATCGCGAATATAACGACTTAATTCGTTCGGCGTTCGCAAGTCTACGGTTCGCCCTCCCAACAGTTCTGAGAGTTCTTCCTGTAACGTGACGATTCTCAATCCCGGCGTTTTTCCCGACTCGAATTCAACTAATATATCGATGTCGCTTTCCGGTCGAAAATCCGATCGCAGCACAGAACCAAATAAGGAGAGTTTGAGGATATGGTTGTGCTGGCAAAATTGAGCGATGCGATCGTGAGGAATGGGGATGGGAAGTTTGGCAATTGGTTCGGCAGGAAGTTGGGCAGACATGGCGACGTATTACTGATACTTTCTTCAAGATGAAATCGAATCCGTTCGGACATTTTGTTCCCTTGACTTTTACTGCAAAATTGAAGGGGTGTAGAGAGCGGGTATTTTGTTTGATTGCAGAGGCGATCGCCCTTTGCCTCCTAATTTCGATCGAAATTTGTGTCGCGAGGGTCAATTTTTCCAGTTTTCAACCCCAAATTTACGGAAAATCGAGAATTTTTTTAACGAGGTTTCAAGGGTTTGAGGGCTGTGGTATACTCAAATTTAGCCGATACAAGGGCGAAGCTATATCAATTTATTGTACTTTTATCGATACGACCCAAAAATTTATTCTCCGTTGTACTTTCGCCAACATCCAGTCCAAAGAGAGCAAGGGATGGCTTCGCGAGAGTCATGGCAGCGAATGGGAATCGATTCGATCGATTCTATTGTAGTGAAGGGCGATCGCCGACAACCCACCCAAGCTCCGTTTTTTCCCAAATGAGCTAAGGTTAGATATAACTTTTACGGACGGCATTTAGGGATCGAAGTCGGCAGTCTAGCCTGGATTATTCACAACGCCGATCGTAAATGCTTGAAACCCTTAACAGTCATTGAATTCGGGAATTGTCGCTCGATGACAAACTGCCCTCGGGGCAAAACTCGCCAATCGACTGATACTGAGGTCTTTCGGCTGTTTGGAGAATGTTCTCATGAATAATGCAGGCTAGAGTACGATAAATTTCCCAGTCGAGTACGCTCGTTTTCCAGAAAAGAATCGATCGGTGACTGAGTTCTCGACCCTCAATGCTTGCCTTGTATATTGTGCGATGCGGAGTCGGTGGCGATGAAAAAATTTTTGTTCGCGTGTTTATTTTGTATTGGCTTGGGTTGGGCGTTGTTCAATTTTAAAGGACTCGCAACCCAAGGAACCTACGATACGTTAGTTCTCGATTTCCGGGAAGACGTACCGATGGCGCAAATCGATCGAACCCTACAAGAAATGGTCGATCGATATAATGTCAGTCCTCAGTTAAATAGTGAATTTTCCGGGGGCGATCGCCTGTACGTGATTCGCGGCGACAGGCTTCTTCTCGATCGACTCCGCAAATCCGATATCGCCGATTTAACCGAGTACATCGAACCCAACTATACCTACGGACTGCCCGAACCGATCGGGGAAAATTCCCTCTCCTCCGCAGGTTCGACGGCGATCGCCAATCCCACCCTCAAAGGCCCCAACGATCCGATGTACAGCAAGCAGTGGAACTTGCAAAACATCGACATCGAATCGGCGTGGCAGGAAACCCAGGGTGAAGGCATCACCGTCGCCGTCATCGATACGGGAGTCAGCCAAGTCCCGGATTTGAAGGAAACGGAATTTGTCCCCGGCTACGATTTCGTCAACGATCGCGCCGCTGCCAATGACGATAACGGCCACGGAACCCACGTTGCCGGAACCATCGCCCAATCCACCAATAACGGTTACGGGGTTGCTGGCATTGCCTACCAGGCCAATATCATGCCCCTGAAAGTCCTCGGCGCTAGCGGTGGCGGAACCACGGCCGATATTGCCGAAGCGATTAAATTTGCCGCCGACAATGAAGCCGATGTCATTAATATGAGTTTGGGCGGGGGCGGCGAAAGTTCTGCGATGAAAGAGGCGATCGCCTACGCCCGCAATAAAGGGGTCGTTATCGTTGCCGCAGCCGGAAATGCCAACCGCAACGCCGCCGGTTACCCCGCCCGCTACGAAGGCGTTATCGGCGTTTCTGCGACCGATTCTTCCGCCGAAAAAGCCCCCTATTCCAACTTCGGGGCTGGAGTCGATATTGCCGCCCCCGGAGGCAACACCAAAAATGGCGAAGCGGGAGGTATCCTGCAAAATACCATCGACGGGCGATCGGGAAATAGCGTGTTTGCCGCCTTCCAAGGCACGAGTATGGCTTCCCCCCACGTTGCCGGAGTTGCCGCCCTCGTCAAAGCCAGCGGCATCGAGAATCCCGATGAAATTGCCCAAATTTTGAAGGAATCGGCACGACCGGTTGCGGAAGACCCCCTCAACCACTTTGGTGCCGGACATCTGGACGCTGCCGCCGCCGTGCAAATGGCCGAACAAGGTCAAATTACCTTCCGCGACTTTTTCCGCTGGCTGGGTAAAAATGGCTATCTCAACCTGCGCTTCTGGTTCGACGGCGGTGCGGTTGCCCTGCTGCCGAAAGTCTTGATGGTGTTGGGTTCCTACCTGCTGGCGTGGTTCCTGCGTAACTATTTCCTCTTCCGTTGGAGTTGGCCGCTGGCTACAGGATTAGTTGCTGGGAGTTCCGGACTGTTCTTCCTCAAAGGCTTCTACATCTTCGACTTACCCCAATGGCCGATGCGCGTCATGGGCAGTTCGATTCCCGAATTGGGAACGGCAATTGGCGGTAGTAGCGCTCTCAATCCCCTGTTTGCCAGCGTGTTAATTCCTTTGGGTTTAGTGGCCCTGTTCCTGGGACTGCCGAAATGGAAGTGGTTTGCGATCGGGACGACATTAGGCGTGACGGCGTGCTTAGCAGTCAGTGCGGCGATCGATCCGTCAGTGTTGTGGCTGGGTGAAGGTGCAGTGGCCCGAGGCTTCCTGCTGCTTAATTCCCTGCTATGTTACGGTTTAGCCCGACTCTCTCTACACAGTGCAACGGAGGCAAGTTAATGATAGTAGAAGGAACTATCGAGCGGATCGAAATCGGCACGGGAACCTGGGCTTTAAACGCCGAGGACGGAACCTACGAACTCGACGGCAGCGCCCCGAATGACCTACTCAAGCCAAATCTGAAGGTGAAAGTCGAGGGTCGAGTCTTAGAAGATGTGATGACTCTAGCAATGATTGGTCCGGTACTGGAAGTAATTAGTTTTGAGGTTCTGGGATAAGGAAATTGGGAGGAAGAGCGTCACAACTAACTCATTGATAATTGTTCGCTCTCCCCCTGCCTCCCTTGTACTCCAAAGCCTCCCCTGTCCCTTCGACCGCAGTTGACGATTGGCAGGAGGAAGAATAGAGTAGGGGGAATTCCACTGAGATATCGCACCCGCAAGTTATCGATCGACGCAAATCGAACATCTCCAAAAAGGCGATCGCATCTCAAAATTGGCAAAAAAAACCCAGCTCGTCAGAGCTGGGAAGGTTATCAATCAGGGTGCATCTACCATTACATTCTTCTGAGATTTGCTTCTACCGTCCGGACGTTTTGCGTCTTCGGGCAAAAAAAATCCAGCTCCTGGGAACTGGGAAGGTTTTCGCTCGGGGTGCATCGACTGCAACGTTGTTCCGACTTTTTTCTAGAGTTCTGGAAATTCGTTCGATCGAGCCACCCAACTTTATTGCCTACAAAGCATCTATATCAACGCTTCAGCGCCTTTTCAATTTCAGACATCCGTCGCCCCTGGTCGTGCTTGACAAAACTGACATCGTTCCTCAACCCTGGCGCGTCGAGTTTGCCCTCGGGGGTAAAAAAGGAGTTCACTCGGGCTTCGATAATCGCTTCTTTCTCACTTAGCCCTTTTGCTTTCGCGTCCTGAAGATGTTCTGCATAAACAGCAGCCGCTCGCGGGGCTTGGTTGTATAAATCTGCGCCGCCGAGGAGTTCCAATGGGGTCAAATCGGGTTCGTCGGTGAGGAGTTCGCCGGCAAAGTTACGAACCCGTTCGAGTTGCAATCGATCGGCCTCTTCGGGATTTCGCCCATCCACCTGATTGCTAAACGTTCCTTGGTTTCTCGCTCCGTTTCCCGGATCGATGTGGGTGCGCCAAATCGCCGTTTTCCCCCCATCCACCGTCCGGGTTCCTTCTGCCATACCGATGGCAAGGCTACCTAAACTATCGGGGGTGGCAAATAGCTCTCGAACTTGACCGGGGAGAATGGGACCCGAAGGCGCGGCTAGGGCAATACTGGCAACGGTCAAACTCACGCACCCCGTTGCAATCCACTGATATGAATTCACTTGATGGCACCGACAATCGTTTGTTCTAAATATCGAAAACTGGGATCGAGTAGTTCTTCATCCCGGTATTCTTCCCAATGCAGGTGCGGCCCGGTGCTGTATCCCGTATTTCCCGAGAGGGCGTAGACTTCCCCGGCCGTTTTCGTTCCCGGCATACATTTTTCCAGATGCAGGGCGCGGAAACTGAACTTACTGCGGGAAAGTTCGATGAGTGCCATATTGCCGCCGACGGCTGAGGTGCTACAGGTAATTTCGGCGCGGGTGGAACGACCATCGCTGGGGACGTAGAGGGGCGTGCCGATGGGAAGGGCGACATCGACGCCGTAATGGGCTCTGGGGCGACCTTCCCAAGTCCGACAGTCTTGGGTTCCTTTGGACGGATCTCGACAAGGGAGAAAGGGCGCCGAGACTTCGTAAGCACCAACGGCATCACCGCGTTTGAGGGGGCGTTCTTCCCCTTGAGGCAACTGGGGCATACGAAACCCCGGCGTTCCCATCCACGCCCAGGCGATCGCTGCATCGGCCCAACTGTTAAAGCGGGGGACGACCACGATCGCCATCACCAGAAAGCAAATCATCGCAGCGACTAGATCGCCTCGACGATATCGATCGCGTTCGGCTTGCTCGATTTCCCATTGCTTTTCGGGGGAAAGTTCTTTAATAACTCTCACGGGTGCGGTTCCAGTCTACCAAGGTGGCTCCTTGGGAATCGTTAAACTCGGTCGAATCGACCGTAGGGGAGGCTTCCGACGGGGGTTCCGTCGCAAAGACATCGGGTCTCCCCTCTAGGAGATCGGCAACAAAGCGCTCGGCTTCAGCTTTCCCTAAGACTTCCCCGTGACCGGGGGTGGCTAAATCGGCTGCCAGAAGACCTAGGGCAACAACGATTAAGGTTAGAGACAGAGGGGAGAATTTCATGGCCTACTGACCTCCGATGGTGGAAAAGTTAACCGTGGTTACCCCTCGGGAATTGGTTCCGGGAATGGGAGGCTCGGTTGCTTCGGGAGTCGTCAGGTTGGGCAGTTGCGGGTTTGCGGGGGTGGCGTTGACCGGAGTGTAACGCCCTTGAATCGCATTATCCAAATTCACTAGAGAGGCTTTGTAAGCATCTCCTCCGCGATCCCACAGCACCTGTACCGTTTGACCGGTGGTTTGCAAACCGACGTTGACGCTGGGGTTAATCCAGTTGACGCCAGCGGAATATCCGGCATCGGTAAAGGGATTGCCCGTGGGTAAGGGATTTTGATTCACTCGCGAGGCCATGCATCCACCAAAGAACATAAAGCTGGCAGGAACCCCCAGGTAAATCACAGAAGATTTAAGAGGGCGCATGGGGCAAAAACGCCAGCGGCCGTGAATGCCCAACCAGGGAATATTGGCGCCGATGGGCATTAGAGACCCGAGGAATCCGGTCACGATTTTCCACGGGGTATCGAAGCTATCGCTGTAATGTTCGGGGTCGGCTTCGCGAACGGGGCGGACGATGGTATCCATCGTGTCGTATTTCGGTTTGCGCATGAGTCTTTCACCTCACTTGAATCGGCAATAGGAGGATATGGGCCGTCTGTACGAATTTCCGAGCTGATGCGACAGAATTAAAACTGAATGTTTTTGAGGCTAGACTTCGATTTTTCAGAGTCGCTCGCCAAATCTTCAGTCTTTGCCACCAATACCTCAAGCTTAATTATGTAGCACTAACCGTACGGAGTTGTAAAGAGCGGTTTGAGCCTTCACACCACTGTCTCGAATCCCAGGGAATTCGGCAGCTCGCACGAAGACAGGTCAAAGTTTTTGGTTCTCCCTTAACTTACCAGAGTCAGGGCATTTATTTGTCTAAATAAGATTGAAATTGTGCGACGACATCTGTCGATCGATATTTGCGCGTCCCAGACTGTAATCCCGACTTGATAACGGTGCGATATTTTTGGGAGTCGGTGCATTTGACGACGGATTTAATCAGACGACTGGCGGAGGTTTCGCCACTGGCTACGGCTTCCTGGATTCGCTCGAATACATCAGTCTCTATTGGCTCGAAAACCTTCTCCTCTTGAGTTTTGGGACCTGTGGTGTCTTCTGTCTCGACGACAGCAGCTGGGGTGAGGGGTCCAGACTCGAAGGGGTTCTCCCACGTTCCTTCGGCGAGATCGATGGGCTCTTCCGCCTCAATTAGCTCTAAGGTCGGGGTTTCCGTCATTTTGACATCCATCGCATTTTTTTGATTGGGAGCGACTTCATCGTCGGTCTGCGCCTCGGAAAATGCCGATAGATCGACCCAATCGAGCCACTCTAAATCCGGCACTTCTTCAACGCGAGCGCGATCCCCTGCGGTCATCAAAAGCGGACATTTGACACTTTGCGATCGAACGATCGCCTCTTGAGCTTGTTCGGTCAGCTGTTGGCGACAAGCGGCATCGGGCAGCAAGTGGGGGGATTCGAGCAAGCTCGATAGCATTTCGTACCGTTCCTGACGGGCGAGGGCCGCAATGGCGAAATTCTCCCCAAGCTGCGGGGGGAAGCCAAACTCTTCGCAGCGGCAACTGCGAACGCTCAAAATCAGGTGAATACCATAGTCGAGACCTTGCACCACCAACCGTCCCATTTTGTAGAGTAAGTCGGGATAAAGGGCTTGCCAGCCGGGAGTGCCGTTCATGTTGGCATCGAGCTGTCGGGCGCGATCGAGAATGTCGTTCCACTCGTCGAAGACAAAGTAAGCTTTGCCCTGGCGGTTGCGGGTGCCGATGGCGTTGTCGAGCAGGGAAATGGCTTCGTCGATCGCTTCGAGGGCCGGCTGCAAATGTCGATCGGCGAGTTTCACGACACCGGGCATCTTTTCCAATCCCAGCCAACCCGCAGCAGAATCTTTACCATCCACCACTCGCACCGTTGCATTGGGGTAAATCTGCTCGATGCCCCAGATAATGGCGCGCAGGGTGTAACTCTTTCCCCCTCGGGATAAAGATGCGATGGCTGCGTGCTGGGAAGACTCGTCGCGGGTAACGGCTTCGACGATATCGCTGACGATACCCAGTGGGAGCAGGGGAGAGGGGATTGACGAGGACTCAACTCGCGGAATTTCTGGAGTGATGGTTTCGCGGACGATCGGTTCGGCTTGAGGGATTTCGGGGATGGCACTTTCGCCGACGATCGGTTCGACCGAAGGCGTTTCGGGGATGGCACTTTCGCGGATGACTGGTTCGGCCGAAGGAGTTTCTGATGTGACGGTTTCCCGAAAGAGCGGTTCGGCTTGAGGGATTTCGGGGATGGCACTTTCGCCGACGATCGGTTCGACCGAAGGCGTTTCTGAAGCGATGAATTCGCGCAACACCGGCTCGGCCAAAGGCATTTCTGATGTGATGGTTTCGCGGATGACCGGTTCGACCAGAGGCATTTCTGAAGCGATGGGTTCGGGTGCGAAGGCTTCAACGGGGGAATCGATCGGGGGAGGCGGCGGCGGTGCGGCAACCGGTGCTGGGTCTTCCGTTAAAGCCAGGGGCATTTCAGACTCGATTTTCGACTTGGATGTGCCCGAGGTCCCGGCAAAGGCATAGGCGGCCATTTGCGCTAAACCCAAACCCACCATGCCAAATCCCAGACCTTTGATGAGGGGTGCGCCGGGAATGGGAACCTGGGCGGGAACAAATAGCTCTCCAGTGAGTAGGGTATTCAGAGACGCATCGGGAGGGGTGTAGGGAACGGTAACGTTACCGACGTTCACCATAACAATGCCCGCACCGATGGAAACCGGACTCAACCATAGGGGAAAATTAGTCTTCATTGCTTTGACCTTCACGCACCTGTGCACCATTTACATTTTCGGCATCCGTGCCATCGGTTTCGATGGCGTTCTCGCTGGGGACTTCGCTAGGGACGCTTTCTGGGGCCCGATTGCCGTTGATTCGATCCCAGTAGCGCTTGCCCGATTCCTGAGTTCCTAGATAATCCACAACTCCTTGTAAGGATAGGCGATTTTTGATCCCATCTAGGTATAAGGTTCCCAGTTGGCTGTGTTGGGCAAAATTGAGGGAAAATTCTCGCCGGGGATATTCAGCCCCCGCCCGCAGGAGACCTTGCCAGCGAATCAGATTCGCACTGACGACTTCATTACTCGAGACGTCTCGCCGCCCCACTTCTTCTCCTGTGGCGGTATCGATTTCGACCAGGACGTACTTACTGTCTCCAGAAATGGCTGCCGACATTTCCGGTAACACTTCTGCTTGGATGATGCCTTCTCCACAGGCGAGTTCGTGTCGCACGGGGGCGACGTTGCAGTTACTTCCGGGTTCGGTTAACTCAGCTTTCAGGCTTTGGGCGGCGTGCAGGGTTTCGTTTTCGATCGCCATCTGCATCAAACTCATCCGCTCGGGACTGGGATTTTGGCTTAAGTCCCAAGCGGCAACGGTGGCGCGGGTAAAATCCGTGAGGCTGTTATACTCGCCGGCCCAGGCGTTTTGCAGTGCCATATCGTTGGCCTGCTGGTTGGGATTGATGGTTAGGGTGCTGGTGGGTTTGGCCGGGTTGAGGGTACTCACCGCGAGAAAACCTCCAGTCACCAAGGCGGCAACTCCAAAGAGGCACTTGGCGCGGAAGCTACCAGCCCTCCAGTCCGAGTGTGCCCAAAGCTGCGCGAAGGTTACGGTTTTGGATCGGGTGAGAAATGACTCCGAACTGCTTTCGGGGATCGGTGGGTTGGTGGGTAAGGTGGGTTCAGTCATAGAGCTGAGGATGAGTAACGATCGATTGCGCGCTCGCGGGTGGCTCCACATCATCCACTCGTCAGGAAAAGAAGTTTCTGTAATGTCGGCGTGGGGATGAGGTCGATCGCGCAAGGGTCAGTTTTGGGGGCACTGGACTGCGATAACTGACGATGGGAATCAAGCGGGTTTTGCACCACTGCGATCGTCGCCGAATCGCTGCCCCCTTGATGGTCGCGACCCGTTCTCAGGCGAGCTTCTCTCGAGCGGAGTTGCGATCTCCTAAATAGTACAACAACCATTGGCACTCCGACCCTCGACCGAGAGCGGGAAAGTGAGGAACTCAGATCGCTATCGAAGGTGACCGGTCTATTGCGCTGCGAACGGGTCACGTGGGATTGGGCAAATATTATGGGCAAATAATATAGCGGTCGCGACATTGAGCGCGGACAACGCCAAACAATTGTGTAATCTGGCTGGAGTCTTCCCCCCTGCGCTCGTTGCCCCCCTCGGCCCCCGAGAGCTAACCTTCACGAGTGTCCGCGCTAGCTAGGCAACGGCTATATTTAGGGGCTTTAGGGACGAGGGTGCGATCGCGACGATTTCAGCCCGATCGTGTCACGGCGCTCGTCGAAGACCTCCAATCTCTGTTTTCAAACTCGGTTCGCTCGTACCCAGCAAGCCCCATTTTTCTGCGAGTTCGGCCGCCAGTCGACGGGCTTGGGTAGAGGGGTTGCGCGACCCCCCCATCCAGTACTGCACCGTACGTTCGGAGACTCCCATATAAGCAGCAAAATG
This sequence comes from Zarconia sp., assembly GCF_057467645.1. NCBI lineage: Bacteria > Bacillati > Cyanobacteriota > Cyanophyceae > Oscillatoriales > Zarconia > Zarconia sp. The sequence goes on along the minus strand of NZ_JBRJXU010000145.1, from coordinate 10,363 downwards.
ACCCGTTGTCATTTGCGATCGATGTAAAAGTTCGATGGGGTGAATTTCCCGGATTTGCTGTTGCTCCATCTCGATGGCCCGTTTGATCTCTCGATAGCCCCGGCAATATTTACATTTGCACGGGGGTGGTTTACGAAGGTTTAAGATTCCACGACTCCGATACCTGCATGGCTGACGGCGATCCCATTGCTTGGGGGCGATCGCGCGAAAAGCCGATCCTCAAATCGAATGAATCGCCCGAACCCCAACAAATGAGGGTGCCGCTCCAAATTCGGATCGGGTCAATGGGATTATAGTAGTTATACATCGGGCGCGCACTTCGAGCGTTAGATAGGATGCAAACTTTGCTCGACTCTACTGCTCGACTCGAAGGGTGCGGGTGAATCAGAATCACGATCGAACCATGGAATTAAAACGACTCGGACACGTTGCAATTTGTGTCAAAGATATTGACAAATCAGCAGTGTTTTACCAACAGCTGGGAATGGAATTGGTTTGGCAAGATGCGGATTGGGCTTATCTCAAAGCTGGTACAGATGGCTTAGCCCTGCTCGGTCCCGGTTACAAGCAAGCCGGTCCCCACTTTGGATTTGTCTTTGACGATCGCGCTGCCATCGAGACCGCTTACGAACGGCTCAAAACCGAGGATGTTCGCCTCACGGAAATTCACGAACATCGCGACGGTACTGCATCGTTTTACGGTCGCGATCCCGATGGCAACTGGTTTGAATACCTTTACGAACCGGCTGCTGTTGCCAGTGCCGCTTCCAATTAACCAACGTGCCGGACGTAACCAACCCGTTTTCCCCCGATTACTTCAGCGCCCGCAGCCGCTTTCGAGATCTCGCAGATGCCTGCGGTTGCCAACTCGAACCTCATCCCATCGACGCAACGGGTCCTGGTGGAGAGGTCTTGACCCTGGATATGGCGCGGCTGGGGGTCGCTCATCCCAAACGGGCGATCGTGGTGTCGAGTGGATTACACGGGGTAGAAGGTTTTTTCGGTTCGGCCGTGCAGGTAGAACTCTTGCAACATTACCTGCCCGGATGGATGCCTCTAGCGGCAGATACGGCGATCGTGTTGCTGCACGCTGTTAATCCCTATGGCTTTGCGTGGCGGCGACGGTGCAATGAAGATAACGTCGATCTCAATCGCAACTTTCTCGTTCCTGGGGAAGCTTATACCGGCAGTCCCCCTCATTATGGAGAATTGGATCGTTTCTTCAACCCCCCATCGCCCCCGTCTGCCATCGATCCCTTCTTTGCAAAAACCTTTGCCCTCGCCTTGCGTCACGGTATCGCGACCCTCAAAGATACCCTTCCCGTGGGACAGTACGATTATCCCAAAGGATTATTCTACGGCGGCGATCGCCCCTCCCAAACTCAAAACATTATTGCCGCGAATTTGCCTCGCTGGATTGGTGGTGCCGAATCGATCGTTCACATCGACTTACATACGGGGTTGGGGAAAAAGGGAACCTACAAACTCTATCTGGGAGAATCGAGTCAACCCGCGCGGGTGGAATGGTTAACCTCGAAATTTGGCGCGGATGTGGTGAAAGTCTCCCAATCCGGGAGAACCTCCTACCAACCGCGAGGAAGTTGGGGGAACTGGTGTGGGCATACTTTTTCCCCATGTTGCTACGACTTTCTGTTGGCAGAATTTGGCACGTACCCGGTACTCGCGGTGGTGAAGGCACTGCGGGCAGAAAATCGCGCTCACTGGTGGGGAGAACCCGGTCAGCCCGCTTACGAACGGGCGAAACAGCAGTTGGTGGAAGCTTTTGCCCCAGCCGATGGGATTTGGCGCGAACGAGTGGTCGCAGCCGGAGTCAATTTGGTTCGGCAAGCTTTGGCGATCGCATGCTGTGCTTGAAGTCGATTGAAGCTTCCGTAATTTTATTGAGGCTGTTTTTAAAAATTTAGTATTTTTACGCAGATGACGTTTAAAATTTGTGTAAATCTCGAGGTTTTATAAGAGATTTTTGGAGACACAATGATATTTCTTATGCTAGGTTACGATTTCAAAGTTCGTGACTTTTTGTCTACTGTCTTGAGTCTCTTGTCTGATTGAAAACCGAAACCTCAAACTGAGTTAACTCTCTTAAGCGATGAATCCGATCGAATAGAAGGATTTAGGGATGATTCGTTGTTGCAGCATGAATAACCGACCCAAAACTCCGTTGAAGACTCTGAAAGTTCGAGATTAGACTGAAAATTCTGCATTGCTGCACTCATTTTTATCTTGCTGGAGTTAAACAAGATTGAGGGAATTGCTATTTTTACGGAATTGGGAAGACGACGCAATGACTACATATTTTTATCGCTACGATCGAGTTCTGCGTGGCACGGGAGAAGTGGGAATGTTTGCGGTAGCCGATCGAGTGCTCGCCGATCCGAGTTTTGATTGGTTAGAACTCTCCGCCAACGAAGCCCAAACTCTCATCGATGCCGTCAAAATTGAAGAATGGCTCGAAGAGGATTCCTACGACAGCTTCAGAACTCGGAAACCATCGACAATCGATCGACCGCCTCAGCTTCGTTAACCTGAGTTGACCCTCGGAAGCGAAAGACGCATTGGCTGTCATAATTTAGCTGGGAAATTTACATCGGATTTATCCGTATTCGATCGAATTTCCAAATTGTAAGCATTTAGCTATTTGCGCTCGGCTTTAAATTAGCTCGAAGACATGAAATCTAAGCAGATTCGTTTACCAAAAACAATCGATTATTTCAGATAGAAGAATTTCGCTTCGCGACATAAAACGCGCGCGATTTCTCTGGAGTATCGCCAAAAAGGCGAACCTGTTGTCTTTAAAAGCCGATGGCTAAATGCTTACAATAAAATTCACCCTAATCCGCCCATTCGATCGACCAGTCGCTGTAGTTCTGAGTGGAGCGAAATTGAGGTTCGTGGGTGGAAATCGATAACGTTTGACTAGCTTTAGCTTGGGATATCCAGGATTCTAAGGCTGATAACGTGGGAAGTACCTTCACTAATTGTAGGTGCTGGTTAATTTGGATGAGTTCTTCGTGAAGGTCTTTGGGAAAGCAACGTTTGAGTTCTTCGATCGAATGCACCCCAGCAGCCTCTAAAAGTTTGATGTATCCCGTACCGATGCCGTTAATTTGCAATAACTCGCCGATTTCAATGCATTGAACGATCGTGTCGCGATCGATTCCCGTAATGCGAGTTAACTCCGCCCGATCGATATTCGATGCTCCTTTATCCAACAGTTGAGAAACCGTGGTAATCCCAACTCGGGCGAGTTTGTTCGCGTTATCGGGGCTGACGGATTCAATGTTATCGAGGGGGTATTCGGGCATAATAGGAGCGATCGGTTAGATCTGCAAGCAATCTGTTATCGATCGTACCAGGTCGATCGCTCAAAAATGAAAGATAAATTTTGCTTCCCCAGGCGACAACTGAGTTGGATAATGCTAGGGTTCCTCTCAACACTGGCACTTTCGGCATGTCGCGATGTGACGGTTACGCGCTACGAAGCCACCGCTCTGACGACTTATACTTGGACGGTGAAGTACTACCGCGATGCCCAAAAAAATCGGTGGCGCATCGAAGAGTTTGGTTCTAATTCTCTACTCAACATTAATGGCGAGAAACCCGCAGACGGGGCTGTTTTAGAGGACGATCTGGGTTTGTGGTGGCCCCAACTTCCCCTCAAGCCGGGGATCGACGAAATCGAACAGCGCAGTAAACCCAACGAAATTGCGGATTCTGCGGACTTATTGAAAACGGTAGACTATCAAATTGCCTTCGATCGCGACGGGGAATCGGTAACCCTGGGGGCAAACTCGCAGGTGTATCGTCAAGCGGCGCGATCGCATCCCTACGGCAAAGCCCTAAAACTGACACTGGGGGCCCAGAAGAAGGCGGTGACTCACGCAGAACCTCAGTAATCAAACCTTGTCAGGCGATCGCCGATCGCTAGTGCAGCGCGGCAGAAATAAGTACCCAGTTCTCAACCGCCCAAAGCTATGCATAGTAAACCTTTTTAAGGTTTCGCGCATTTTTAATTCTGCGTAGCAGCACTAGAAGCCTTTCAGAGCAAGGATTAGATGGAGAGCGAACCAAAAACGATTTGAACGCCAGAACCGATGCTTCGTCTGGATTGTCAGGCTAACTGATGACAGACCATAGCTTCGTCTGGCAAGTTTTTGGCTGACGGCGGAGTGTCGATCTCTCGATCCTCTGCGCGCTATCAATTGAATTGTTCCTTAAGCTCTGAGCCTCTTCCTCTAATTCTTGCGATAATTCTTTAGCTTGGATGATTTAACGCCAGTTCGGGTTAAAGATTGTCTAGAGGTGGGGCGGTGAGGTGGATTCGCCTCATGTGTGGAAAGGGAGCTTTTTACATTGGGGAAAATTTGTCAACGGAGGCAGTTCTATGAAATTCCATTCTCCCGACACCCTATACCCCACAACCGGTCACCCCATCCTCACCGGAAACTGTTATCCCGCGCCTGACGTTCTTTAGCTTCGATAATTGACGAGTCAGTGAGATCGTCGATTCGCGCTTTGCCAGTCTAGGAGAAATTTCGTCAAACTAGAGCAAGACAGATTAAATTTTTTCGAGATCCCATTTTTTATTTACATCTTTATTGACAGGCGCGCGAGGCGCGATGAATTATGGCAGCCAATATCCTCAACAATCGCTATCGCATTTTGCAAACCCTCGCTGAAGGCGGGTTCGGGCGAACCTATCTCGCGGAAGATACCCATATGCCCTCAAAGCGGCGATGCGTCATCAAGCAACTCAAACCCATCACTCAAAATGCGCAAACGCAACAATTGGTACAAGAGCGATTTCAACGGGAAGGGGCGGTGTTGGAGGAGTTGGGGGAACACCACCGACAGATTCCTCAGTTATATGCCTATTTTGCAGAGGGGGGAGAATTCTATCTGGTGCAGGAATGGGTTGAGGGCAGCACTCTCACGGAAACCGTGCGCCATAACGGGCGTTTAACGGAGACAGAAGTGACGGCGCTTCTCGCGTCGCTACTGCCAGTGCTCGATTTCATCCACAGCCGCCACATTGTCCACCGAGATATCAAGCCCGACAATATCATCCTGCGGGCCAGTGATGGCGTGCCGATGCTCATCGATTTTGGGGCGGTGAAAGAAGCGGTCAACGCGGCCGGGGTCGGTAGCAAAGCCTCGATCGTCATTGGGACTCCCGGATTTATCGCCTCGGAACAAGCTGCCGGACATCCCACTTACGCCAGCGATCTCTACAGCTTAGGGCTAACGGCTATTTTTGCCCTCTGCGGTAAGTTTCCCCAGGATTTGACTCAGGATGGAAGAACGGGGGAAATGCTGTGGCGGCAGGATGTATCGGTCTCGAACGCGACCCTGGCGGCAGTTCTCGAGCGCAGTATTCGTCACTCGACGCGCGATCGCTTTGCCTCGGCAGAAGAGATGCTGGCGGCGTTGCAGAGTGGGATTCCCAATGCGGGGATTGCCAACGCCGGACAACCCGAGCGATTTTCGACGATGCCGACGGTGGCGGTCTCTCCAGGAATGCCAACGCAACCCAACGCTCCTTCCCCTGGGACGAAACCTACCGTTCCCGTGGCATCTCCCAAGATAACGTCTCCCGATGCGATCGCTCCCGTTGCGGGTTCCAATACCGTCGGGGTACAACCCAAACGAGGCGGAATTCCCGGTTGTTTGCTGTGGGGATTGGCTATTGGAGGATTCCTGGGTGCGGGATGGGCTTTAGCAGGGGGATTTTTGGGTTCTTTATTTGCTCCAGAGTCTCCCACATCCGAACCAATTTCGAGTCAACCTGTGCCGGAAACTGCACCACCGGCGCGACCAACTCCCAAGCCGACTTCCAAACCGACGCTGTCAACGCAACCAGAACCGCCTTTGGAAGTGCCGTCGGAAATAGAACCGGAACCGTCTTTGGAAGTGCCGTCGGAAACAGAACCGGAACCGCCTTTGGAAGCGCCGTCGGAAACAGAAGCAGAGGCTTCCGTTCCGGAGGAAACTTCGGACATCCGACGCACTCCCGATGTGGATGTCGCACCAACGCCCGCACCTGAAGAAGAGGAAGCAATCCCCACACCCCCCTCGGAATCGGACACTGCCCCACCCGTTCGGGTTGAAGAACCGGTTGAAGAAGAGGTCTCTGAATCGGAGACTCCAGAGCCCGAGGGGACGCAAGAGGAAGTGGCAAGTGCCCCATCCCCGGATGAGTCTTTCGAGGGAACCGCCAACGCATCCATTGAGATACCGGGATTTGCGCCGGGAACCCAGCGCCGGGCGATCGAATTTGCATTGGGAGAACCTACCCGCGAGTCGAGTGGATTGTGGGGGAATACTCAGGCGGTTTTATATGCAGACCAAATTCCGGGACAGGTTGATTTGGGCTATTTGTTCGATCCGGGTTCGGGACGATTGCGACAAACGGAGGCGACGTTCGATCCATCGATGGATATCGAAATCCTCTCGGGAACGCTAGAGGATATGACCAGTAACAACCTGTCAACCCAAATCGAGAAGGGTTTGACAGCTGTATATCGGGGCAAGGTCGATCGATTTGATTTTACCAGCGGTCGTCGCGATCGCCTCAAAGGTACAATTCAGCGCTCTGAGGACGATCGCATCTATCTCGCCGTGTGGGAAGCGGATTTGCATTAAACTAAGGCGCGAACAAAGAGATAAGGGGGAAAAAGTAGAGAAATTGATGATTTCAGTCTAGAAATTGATGTGATTTTCGATCTTGTCATTTCTTCTAACGCTTCTCTATTGCCCACAGCCCACACCCCACTCGGTCAGCTTCCGGAGAATATGTTAAAATATGTAATAACAAATACGGATTTTGCATAAAAATTACCGCATTGTGATATAGACTACACAAATGAGGTTCGGTATATATGGGATCGTCCCTTCAAGCTCAGCAACTCTCGATCGAAAGTTTAGCAATCGATATCTTCCAACGCTCGGCAGGCAAGTGGAAGTCCACGCGACGTTATTACACCCTTAAACAAGAAACCTCTCAAGAGGTGGTCAGCTTCCTGGAAATTGAGTTTATCGAGTCAGGACATCCTTTACTTATCGATTTAGCCCAGCTTCATGGTTTAGAGGACGATACGATATTAATCTGCGGTAGCAAAGTCGCCTGGGAAAGCCACTACTGCGGTCCGGAAGGCAAACAAGTTAAAGGTTCGACCGTTTTCGGCGTCTTTGGAGATACGTTATATCGCGATCGCGGTTTTGCGACCTCAAAACCCGTCACGGCTCTGTTATCTTCCCCCAATCCCCAAAGCCTTTGTTTGAGAACGGAATACGGGGGGTCGGTGTTTGAAGAGGAGATCAAGCTCGTCGGTCGGCAGTACCGCACCCGTCAAACGATTATCTCGCGAGCGGGAGAGGAACACACCATTGGTCAATACCTAGAAAAACGGATTTAGTCCGTCTCTAATAAAAAGTAGGCGATGGAGAGTGATTCTCCATCGTCATGTCGAGCGTGCGATTGATGCCAGTGCGGGTTCAGAATGTTGAATGTTCGATCGTCGATTTCATTGAAATCGATCGCCTTGACACGTGGCACACCAGCAGAATGAGTTACCAACAATCGCAATGGGGTGAGGGATTCAGCCGATTCCTTCTTGGCATTGACGTAACGTATTGTTTCTATATGTAGATTTATCTTAAAAAATAAGTCGATCGAGTTAAGAAGGCGATCGGTCCCCCTCAAAGCTCAAAAACCCTACAAATATTGAGTTCTGACGGACAATACTTTGGCAGTTGATGGAAAACGCCCCAATTCTTAACAAGATGTAACAAATAAACGCCCGACCCCGTTGTATAAATTGGATCGGAAGGGTAAAAAATCCAGATAAGCCTCAAACTACCGAGATTTATAAGCTTCTCATATAGACATAAACTTTTCTCATGTTTATTTTTAGAAGTTAACCCGAGTGCTAGAACGTTTAGCAAAGCTGGAATTTCGGTAGATACTACTGTCTTGTTTGGATTGAAGTTCTTGTGGGCTTGCCTCAAAGAGCTGATGCCTGTTTAAGAAAACATCTTGAGTTTTGAATCTCAATCAAGTAGGAGATCGATACTAATGTTCGACGCATTCACTAAAGTCGTTTCCCAAGCCGACGCGCGGGGTGAGTACCTGTCCGCCTCTCAGCTCGATGCCCTCAGCGCCATGGTTGCCGACAGCAACAAGCGTATGGATTCGGTTAACCGCATTACCAGCAATGCGTCCACCATCGTTGCCAACGCCGCTCGTGCCTTGTTTGCAGAGCAACCCCAGCTCATCGCTCCTGGCGGAAACGCCTACACCAGCCGTCGTATGGCTGCTTGCTTGCGCGATATGGAAATCATTTTGCGCTACGTGACCTACGCAATCTTCTCCGGTGATGCCAGCGTCCTCGACGATCGCTGCCTCAACGGTCTGCGCGAAACCTATTTGGCTTTGGGAACTCCCGGTGCTTCTGTTGCTGCTGGCGTCTCGAAAATGAAGGATGCTGCTCTGGCAATCGTTGGCGATACCAATGGAATTACTCCTGGCGATTGCAGCAGCTTGATGTCTGAAATCGGAACCTACTTCGATCGCGCTGCTTCTGCGGTATCTTAAGCGATTGCCGAAGTTTTTTGATGAAGTGAAACACTTCACTTTTTTTTGACAAAGCCAACCCTTTAGAGAAATACCACAAACGATGAAAACCCCCATTACTGAAGCAGTTTCCGCTGCCGACTCCCAGGGCCGCTTCCTCAGCAGCACCGAAATCCAAGTGGCTTTCGGTCGTTTTAAGCAAGCTAGCGCTAGCTTGGAAGCTGCTAAAGCTCTGACTGGAAAAGCTTCTACTTTGGTTGATGGTGCCGCTCAAGCCGTGTACAACAAGTTCCCCTACACGACTCAAATGCAAGGCCCCAACTATGCTTCTACCGCTGAAGGTAAAGCCAAGTGCGCTCGCGACATCGGCTACTACCTGCGCATGGTCACCTACTGCTTAGTTGCTGGCGGTACCGGTCCTATGGATGAGTACCTGATCGCTGGAATCGACGAAATCAACCGCACCTTTGAGTTGTCTCCCAGCTGGTACGTTGAAGCCCTCAAGTACATCAAAGCCAACCACGGTCTCAGTGGCGACCCGGCTGTTGAAGCCAACTCCTACTTGGATTACGCCATCAATGCTTTGAGCTAGTTTTTCTGACTGGGAAACGGTAAAGAGCTACAGCGCAGAACTCGTAGTTGTTTGCAGTTTCAGCCCGGATCGAGCGAGAGCTACTAACCCAAACTTTGTAGTTGTCGCTCGATCCGGGCCATATTTATTTTTGACAAAAAAATAAAATACTTTAGGCGAGTCATGGCAATGACTACTGCAGCCTCTTGGCTTGGAATTTCTGCATTCAGCGAAATATCCAGAATCGAGCTTCGACGTAACTGGACTGAAGAAGAGCAAAAACTGTAATTCGTGCCATTTATTGTCAATTATTGGAAAACAAGCACGTCATGAATTCCGATTGCCTGACCAATGCTGAATCCCTTCTATGCGATCGCAGCATTATCATCAGGGATTTCGTTCGGTGCGTCGCTAAGTCAGAGCTATACAAGTCAAAGTTTTTCTACAATAACTTTCAGAATCGATTGACGGAACTAAACTACAAACATCTCTTGGGTTGCGCTCCTTACGATCGAACTGAAGTTGCATTTTATAACGACTTATATCACGCATGAGGAAACGACGCGGATATTGACTCGTACATTGACTCTGCCGAATATTGATATGGCATATGCTATAAGATATTACCATACTATCGCCGTTTTGAAACGCAACCGGGACAAAAAACCGTGGGTTTCAATTGCCTCTCGACTGGGGACTTCAGCCTTTAGCGAACCCCCCAAAGTCGAGCTGCGTCCCAACAGGTCGGCCAGTGAAGCTCAAGTGGCAATTCGCGCCATCTAACGCCAGGTTCTGGGAAACGATTACCTGATGAAATCAGAGCACCTCACGAGTTTAGAGTCTCTCCTGTGCGATGGCAGCATCTCGGTGCAGGATTTCGTGTGCGGCGTTGCTAATTGGACTTTGGACAAAGAGATGGCAGGGGGGTAGCTCAAGGAAGTGGCAATCGGAGAAATTGAGCAAAATGAAAACGCCCTCCGAGCGCTTAGGGATCTGCGGGAAAATAATATACCAATCGTAGGGGGAATGCGGCCGTTAACCCCTACAGCAAGTCGTTGGCAAGCAGGTCTCTTATTTTTGGGCAAGTCCCTTAGCTATATTTTGAGACGACACTCTCGAGGGTGTCGACGGTATAGCGGATTTGTTCTTGTGTATGAGTACAGGTCAAGAAAAAGCGCAAGCGAGCTGCATTTTGGGGC
>NZ_JBRJXU010000144.1:0-63478 GCF_057467645.1 Zarconia sp. | reverse complement strand
TGTGCGCAGTTCATAGAGGGTTCGTTCTTCTTCGGGTTTTAGCAATGCTCTTAATCGCGCACCCAATAGCATCTCCTCCGATTTTTGACTTCACTTTTACTTATCTTTACATACCTACACTTTTCCACGCCTACCTACTTATTGCGACAAAAGTCGATGCTTTTTCGATATTTCTTATTTTTTGATTATCAGGATTTAGACCCATAATTAGACCCATAATTAGACCCATAATGATACACAAAAAGAGACCCCAAAATAAACCCCAAGTTAGAGTGATAATTAGACCCATAATCAGACCCATAATCAGACCCACAATTAGACCCCAAAGGAGACCCCAAAGGAGACCCGAAATAATTTTTTGTTTCTTCTTTGGGAACCATGAAAACTGCATTTTCTCAATTAATAGCTCCGTCCCGATACTGGGGTCGCGCATCATCCCTTTGGCGATAAAAACCAAAGTTCTCCGCACGGCTTTGTGCTGGGGCAACGGCTTGGTTTTATAAGTCTGACTCAACCAACCTAAGTTCTTTTGATGCGGATCGAGAATCAACTCTCGACTCATCACCGCATCCCAATACATATCGAACAAATACTCAATTTTCCCTTCGCCCGTGTCCCGTTTTTGCCACGTCGCCAGGTCGAATTTTCCCTCAACTTGTACCAACCCAAACATGGATAAAAATAGCGGTTTTTCCAGCACCTCCCGCAACGCCGTATCTTCCCCCACCGTCTGCCATACATCTTGCAATCCGAACTGGGAAAAATACGCTTCAATCTGCGCCGCAGTTAAGGGTTGTAAATAAATCGCTCCCTGCAAACTCAGCTTCTGGCGAACGATGGTTTCAAACTCCTCTCGCCGACAGCAAACCAACACTCCATCGGGCCGTTTTTCGATATCCCCCGTCAACCAGAGATTGATTGCCTCAGCACATTTTTGCTGGAGTTCCGGGGCAACTTCATCCAACCCATCGAGCAGAGGTAGTAACGCATCACTTTGTAGCCACTTTTTTGCTAAATCCTGCCCCAGTCCGTACTTGTCCTTCAGTTCCGCCACCAGCCAGTCAAAAATTCTCACCTCTGGCTGTTTCCACGACGACAAACTCACCAATACCGGAATCGGCTGAGCATCGTCCGCCTTTGCCCCATCGAGCAATTCCCGCGCCAACTCCAGCATCGTCGTCGTTTTCCCCGACCCCGGTTCCCCTAAAATCAGCAACTGCCGCTGGGTTTCCTCGAAAACTTCCGAAATCCGCATTCCGGCAGGCAAAGGCTGTGGCGGTTTCTCCGGTGCATACCACACCGTCTCCCACGGTGGCGATACAGCACTATCTCGCCGTTCCATCCCCAGAGATAAGCCCACGGCTTTATGCAGCGACTGCCTCAAACGTCCGTCTACTTCTAACTCGACAGCTTGCAGCAGTTTCATTTGGGCGGTGCTTCTCTTGGACGGTGCCGATCCCGTCGTCTTCAGTCAATCCTGGGAAGTCGTACCGTAGGTGATATGAACGGTTCCGGTGTTGTCTTTCACGATCGGCGCTTTGTTATCGGTGAAGACATTTTTCTCGGCTTCTCCCACCACGTTCCAAACTTCGCCCCCCTGCATCCGATCGATATTGACCGTTTGTTGAATCTCTTGGGTCAGTTGCTGCACCTGCTGGGCGAAAGTTTTATCCTTGCGCATCGCCATATTCAGATAGTCGGCAACATCGCGCATCGCCTCTTCCGAACCTGTTTCGTCAACTTGCTTGAGGGCTTGTCTCGCTTCGGGATTCCCCCCCAGTTTCCGGAAGATCGCCTGACGCAACTGCCCGATTTTCTTCAAGCTCTCTTCGGTAAAATTCTCAGCAACCTTCCCGATAATCCCCTCGATAAACTTCTTCCCCGTATCCGAATTCGCCACGGCTTTCACCCCGGCATAGGCAAAGGCAACGATTGTTAACGGTTCTACCATCTTGCACTCTCTCCGGTATAAGGTATTCTCAAAAATCGATTTTTCCCGTCAACCAAAACCTAAATCCAACCGATATCCCTCGGTTCTATCCTCTATTTACACGGAACTTCATTTCTCTTTTCCGGAAGGTTTCGGCAGCTGCGCCCCAAGAACTCAGATCGTTTCCAATCGGTTTGAATATAGCTGTATTCAATTAAATTAGGATATCTTGCGATTTTGAGGGTTGTGTAACGCAAGCAAGATGCTCATAACGCGAGCAAGATACTCATAATACGAGCAAGATGCTCGCACTCACTGTCCGAACCCGACAGAATATGGCGATAAGGGGATGGGGAAGCCGGGAGAAAAGGGAATCATTCATCATTTTCCCCAGCTCACAGCCAATTCCCCACCAAAACGTAAGTTCCCCAAATATGAGGGGTGGTGTACCCGTATTCGCGCATCAATGCCAGTTGCGCCCGTTGCAAAGCCCGCGCTTTGGTAGCGCCATTTGCCAGTTCTGCGTAAAATCGAGCCATCAATTCCGTATTCGGGGCATCCCGCGCCGTCCACAGGGTCGAAACCACGCTTCTAGCCCCCGTACGGGCGGCAATTCCCGCTAAACCCAAGACGGCGCGATCGTCCCCTTTGGCAGTTTCGCAGGCGCTGAGTACCAACAGTTCCAGAGGTTGGTTGCCGCCGTCTCTCGTTTGAATCAGGGCGTTTAAATCGCGGGCTTGGATGCGTTCGTTGTAGGCGACAATGTAGGTTTCCTCGGGATCGGAACTGAAGACACCGTGGGTTTTCCAGTGGATGGCGGAAAAGCGATCGCGTGTGAGCTGTTGTTGGATGTTGGCGGTGGTGAACGCCTCATCTAATAGCGGTTCCCCGATATTCACCCGTTCGGCCACTCGATCGATTTCTTCAGCAATGCGATCGATCGGGGGAAAAACAATCTCGTCGATGGTTTGGGGGATGCCGATGCCGCCGGTATTCACCAGCAATTCTCCCCGCGATGGTTGGGGACGGAAGAGTTGGAGTCGCGGCGCAACAGCAATCCCGTAGCCTTTTTCGATTAAATACTCCTCGCCATCGTGGAGAACCGCCATCGGGATATTACGCAACACCCCATCGAGGACGAAAACGAGGGTTTCGATTTGGGCGTCCTGTTGCAGCAACGGTTCGAGGGGGGCAACCAGCCAAGTGTAGGCTTTCTGCCCGGATTCGAGGACTTCCGGGGTGTTGGCGGCAACGGTTAAATTCCGTCGCAAGGCGCGCAACGTGGCGGTCACTTCGCCACTGGAAACGGCGGTTTCTCGATAGTCTAAGGGCTGTCCCGGACGCTGTAGAATCAGGGCGAGGCGATCGTCTAGGAGGATGGGGTAGATAATTGCTGCATGGGGATCTTCAATTTGTTCGAGTTCTCCCAAGGCTTGCAAGCGGCAACTGAGAAAGTCTTCGAGTTCGGCGAGTTGGAGGGCATCCACGCTGCGAATGGCTTGCTGCAAGTTTTCCTCACTCGGCGGCAATCCGTTTTCTCCCTTCAGCAACAAACTGACAAACTCCCGATATAGGGGTTCGACCCGATCGCGAAAGGAAAACTGCACCTCGGGATCGACGCTGAGTAAATTCCGGCGCACGGATTGGAGGGTGGTGGTGGCAGTTTGATAGGCAGCGATCGCCTCTAGGGGTTTTCCCTGTTGGGTTGCAATCCGTCCCAGTTGCCATTCCCACCGGTAGCGAATATCCTCAGCTTGGATTTCGTCGGCTTTGAGGAGGGCTTGCTGGGTGAGGGTTTTTGCCTCTTCTGGCTGTCCCATCAGTTCGTACAGCCACCCCAACTGTCCGACGGCGTAGGCTTCAACGCGGGCATCGCGCAACTCTCTGGCTCGATCGACTGCGGCGATCGCCACTTGGGCAATATCGTCCACTGTCGGTGCATCTACATTCGATTCTACCGCCCGATCGCAGACTAAACTCGCCCGAGATGAGAGTTCCGGATGCAGGCAAGTCAAACTTTGAGCAAAATTCAGTTGCGCTTCGACGCTGCTGCGACTGGGAGGTAATTGAGCGATTTCCGTCCCGAGAGTCCGCCACAGTGGGGATGCTTCTGAAATTTCCCCCATCTCCACCAGCAAACTGAGGCGATTGAGTTGTGCTTGGAGTTGTCCGTCCGCTTGTTGGTAAAGTTCCAGGGCAGCGGCGATGTGGGTTTGGGCGGTATCGGTTTTACCCAGTGCCATTGCCCGAGAAGCCAAGGCGCGTTCGGTATTGCCCAACTCCAATCGACCCAGATTGAGGGTTTGGGGTTCCTCGGCAAGTTGCAAGCTTTGGGTCAAAATTTCTCGGGAGGATGCCAAATCTCCCACCTGTCGCAACGCACTGCCCAAATTCCGCAAGCCGATCGCTTTCAAATCCGAGTCGGGACGTTCCTGGAAACTTTGCTCGATCTGTTGCAACAAGTCGGCGGCTTGGCGGCTCAATCCCAGGGCTTGCATGGCTTTCGATTGATTGATTTGGGCGATCTCCGCCCCATTTGGATTTCCCGCTTCGACATAATACCGGGCTGCGGACTGCCAACGCGATCGCGCTGCTTCTAAATCCCCCCGCATCCAGTACCATCGTCCGTGGGTATTGAGGGCTTTTGCCAACACCTCAGCCCGATCGCCCTCCGTTGCATCCATCCCCTGCAACCGACTCAAACTGGTTTCGATCGCATTTCGGGCTTCTTCCCACCGTCCTAACTGCTGGTACGCCAGGGACAGATTGCTTAATGCCAGCGCCTCTCCCAACCCATCACCCGCATTGGCAAACGCTGCCGCAGACTGCTGCCACGCCGTCGCCGCCTCAAAAAACTGACCCCCACCGTAGCGATCGATTCCCTGTTCGAGTAAGGGGTAGGGACGTGCGGACTGGAGGATATCGGAATTTGGGGCGATCGATTCCGTTGCCAATGTCGGCAATCCCAGGGCGAGGGTTAATCCTAATAACCCACACCATAAAAGTTGATACAACTGACGGACAGCAATTGTCATATGATTTACCCCACTGCAGATTCATGTGAGTCCATTCAGAAAACTGACAGTTTAGGAGAGATCGTGACATATTTAGGGGTGAACGGAAAATCGATCGCGCTTTTGGGATGGTGGGTTCCGGCATTGGCGATCGCAGTAGGGAGTGGGATTGGTGAGAATCGGGCGATCGCGCAGCTCATTCCCGATGATACGTTAGGGAGTGAAAGTTCGATCGTCACGCCGTTGGATGCATTGCGCGATCGCATTGATGGCGGCGCAATTCGCGGGGGAAACCTCTTCCACAGCTTTCAAGAATTCAATATCGATGTGGGACGAGAGGCATTTTTTGACAATCCGGTCGCGATCGAAAATATCCTCACTCGTGTCACCGGCGGCAATCCCTCTGAGATTTTCGGGACGTTAGGCATACTTGGTGATGCCAACCTATTTTTAGTCAATCCCAGCGGCATCGTATTCGGACCCGAGGCGCAGTTAGATGTGGGCGGTTCGTTCTTTGCCAGTAACGCTGGGGGGATTCTGTTTCGAGATGGCTACGAGTTTAGTGCCACTAATCCCGATGCACCGCCATTATTGACGGTGAACGTTCCTATCGGGTTGCAGTTTGGGGCGAATCCGGGGGGAATTGTTAACCAATCTCAATTCACACAAACCATCGATGGCGAGGAATCCATTATCGGTTTGCAAGTGCCTTTGGGTGAAACCCTGGGACTCGTTGGCGGGGAGATTGCGCTACAAGGCGGAAATTTGACCGCCCAAAGCGGACGAGTGGAGTTAGGGAGTGTTGGGGGCAATAGTACCGTTAGCCTTACTCCCATGGCATCGGGTTTTGCCCTGGGATATGAAGGGGTGGAGAACTTTCAGAATATTAACCTGTCTCAACAGGCTCGAGTGGATACCCGTGGCGAGAGTGGTGGCGATGTCCAAGTTCGGGCGAATCGATTAAGTCTGCACGATGGAAGTGCAATCTTGGCGGAAACCCAAGGTGCCGGTCGAGGAGGAACGCTCAGCGTCAATGCAACCGAATCTGTCGAACTCAGCGGCACATTTCCCGATGTATCGTTGGTGACTGCTTTGTCTGTAAGAACTGATGGGTCGGGTGATGCTGGGGAAGTAGACATTAATACGGGACAGTTGACCATCCTCGATGGAGCCAATATATCAATTGAAACTCGTGGTGAAGGTCAAGGGGGAGTGCTGAGCGTCAATGCGACGGAATCTGTCGAACTCAGCGGCACAGTGACAAATCCTGAGAATGGAACGGCGATAAGTGCGTTGTCTGCAAGAACTTTGGGATCGGGAGATGGCGGAGACATCAATATCAATACGGGGCAGTTGCGAGTTCTCGATGGAGCCGGGATATTTCTGGAATCCCTGAATCCGGAAGCAGGCGGACGTGCTGGAAGGTTCAATGTCAATGCGACTGATTCCGTTGAACTGAGTGGGATAGCCACAACACCCGATCGCATTTTTAGAAGCGGCGTATTTGCCAGCACTTTGGGAATGGGAGATGGGGGAGAAGTTCACATCGACACCGGGCAGTTAACCATTCGAGATGGAGCCACCATCTTGCTCGAATCACTACTGGATGAAGGAGTCGGTGGACGTGGCGGCACGCTAACGGTTGATGCGGGTGAATCCGTTGAAATTATTGGAAGTGATGTGTCCGTCAGTACGGTGGGAATCGGGGATGCGGGAGAAGTTCACATCAACACCGGTCAATTACTGCTTCAGGATGGGGCCAACATCTTCCTGGATTCCTTTAATCAAGAAGCTGGTGGACGCGCGGGAACGTTAACTATCAATGCCGCCGAATCCGTTGAACTCAGCGGTACAAATTTTGATGGCACCTCCGGAAGTCGAGTGTCTGCTAACACATCTGGAATGGGAAATGCAGGAGAAATCAATATTGACACGGGACAGTTGAGCGTTCGAGATGGAGGCGTTATCTTTATTTCCACTGTTAGTGCAGCTCAAGGGGGAATATTAAACGTCAATGCGACAGAGTCCGTCGAACTTATCGGAACGACTCCTGATGGGAGTTTTAGAAGTGGCTTAGTGGGTTTTACCTCTGGGTCGGGGGATGGAGGAATCATTAATGTTACCACTGGAGAGTTAACAATCCAGGATGGAGCTTATATCAGTTTGGCATCCCTGAATGAAGAAGAAGGGGGAAGCAGTGGAGCGCTAACGGTCAATGCGAAAGAGTCCGTCGAACTCATTGGTACAACTCCTGATGGAAGCTTGGGCAGTGGGGTTTTTGCTCTTATTTCTGGCATCGGAGATGGAAGAACTCTCGACATCAACACAGGACGATTGATTGTTCGGGATGGCGCGACGATAACGCTCACGAGCGACGGTGAAGGAGGAGGTGGGAATCTGACGGTGAATGCCAGTGAGTCCGTCGAAGTTCTTGGGACTGCTACCGTCCCGACTGTCCTTGAAGACGAATCAGGCACGATCTCGGCAAGGCTGAACAGTACTTTAACCTCCCTTACATCTGGAACCGGAGATGGGGGAACCATCGACATTAACACTGGGCGATTGATTGTCCGAGATGGGGCTAATATTTCTGTTACAACTAGTGGCGAGGGAGGAGGGGGTACGCTGAGAGTTAATGCTTCTGAATCCGTCGAACTCATCGGCGTAGAAGCACAACCGCGTGAGGTCACAACTTTTCAGCCAGGAGCTGAACCCATCGTTTTCACGCAAACTCTTTCAAGTAACCTAACGACTGCGACAGGTGGAGTCGGAGATGGTGGGGAGATCGTGATTAACACCAGGCGATTGCGGCTTCAAGATGGAGCTGATATCTCTCTGAATTCCCTGAATGAGGGGGCAGGCGGACGCGGTGGAAGACTGACGGTAAATGCTACCGAATCCGTCGAACTCACAGGCACAACGCCCGATGGAACGGCAGGAAGTGATATTTTTGCGAATACGAGTGGGTTGGGAGATGCGGGAGATATCACGATTAACACCGGACGGTTGTTGCTCCAAAATGGTGCCCAGATACTCTTGAATTCCGTAAATCAGGAAGCCGGAGGACGCAGTGGAACGCTGAGAGTTAATGCAACAGAGTCCGTCGAACTTATCGGCACAACTGCCGTTCCTCAAACCATAGAAACTCAGTTGAATGAAACTGAATTATTCCAGAGTACTGCAACATTTCCGAGCGGTTTCAATGTTGCTACTTTTGGTGAAGGAGATGCAGGAGAAATCGTAATTAACACGGGGCGGTTGGATGTCAGGGATGGAGCAAATATATTTGCTAACACGAACGGCTCGGGAAAAGGTGGTAGGCTAACGGTCAATGCAACGGAGTCCGTTGAAGTTGTTGGCGCGGCTGCAATTCCCGATGAAATAACGATCGTCCGAGAAACGGAATCGGGACAGAGCGTTTTTACGAACATTCAAACGAGTTTCAGCGGTCTGCTTGTCGGCACTTCAGGATCTGGCAATGGTGGACAAATCGATATTTTTACTAGAAGGTTGAGCGTTCGCGATGGGGCGATCGTATCATTACAGACGCAAGGGGACGGTCAGGGGGGAACGTTGACTGTTAATGCGACTGAGTCCGTCGAACTCAGCGGTAATTTTGAAGATGATGCGAGTTTCTTGATTGTTTCTACCTTTGGAGGAGGAAATGGCGGAGAAATTATCATTTCCACAGAGCAATTGAAACTTCGTGATGGAGGAGTTATTGTGGCGAGCTCATTTGGTTCGGGTTCCGCAGGCACAGTAACAGTCAACGCCACTGAGTCTGTAGAACTGATTGGCTTAACTCCCGATGGATTGCCTAGCAGTTTATTGGCCTTAACCCGCAGTCGGGGTAATGGCGGTAATGTTACCGTTGAAACTGGAGAGTTGCGCGTTGCCGATGAAGCAGAGATATCTGTAAGCAGTCGCGTACTGACCCTCGAAGAGCTAGCATCTTTTGACTTGGAAGGCGCGGAGATTGCCGAACCTTTGGGAAATCCCGGTAGTATTCACATTACAGCCGACGACGTACGCCTAGAAAATGGCGGTTTGCTCGATGCACTCTCCTCTACCGGACAGGGGGGCAACATCGACATTCGCGCCCGAGATATCCGCCTGCGCCAAGGTCTGATTACCGCCTCCGGACGCGGCAGCGACCCTACCCTAGACGGCAACATCGCCATCGGTGCCGAAACCCTCGTCCTCCTCGACAATAGCCAAATTATCACCAGTTCCACCGACCCCCAAGGAGGCAGTAACATCCGCTTCAGTCCCATTGATGGGGAAAATGGCTCGTTGGTTTTACTTCAATCTCCCGACAGCCTCATCAACGCCGAAGGAGAACTCGTCATTGAAGGGGAACTCGATCCCGACCCCGCAGAAATTCCCGATCTCGATACTATCGATGCCGCCAGCCTGCTGGGAACCGATTTTTGCTCCCAACGACGGGAGAGCGAATTTATCTACACCGGACGGGGAGGGATTCCACCCCAACCCAGCGACCCCGCCAGTCCCACCACCGTCTGGCAAGATTGGAGCCTCACCGAAATCCCGGAAACTCCGACTACGGCGACAACTCCAGTGGAAACGAGACTTCAGGGCGATCGCCTCGTAGAAGCCCAAGGGTGGTATGTCAACGAAAGCGGTCAGGTGGTGCTGACAGCCAATCCCATCACGACAACCCCCCATCAATCGGGACGAGTGCCGATCGAATGTCGATCGCTCCTCCCCCATCGCGAACCCTGAATCTAACCTGAAGCGATCGCGTTGGGTCAAAAACGAATTTCCTCTGGATTCATCGCGATCGAATCCAACCGAGTACAATACACCCAGAATCTTTGAGTAGAACGCTCAAGGAAAGATTTTAGCCTGGGCGGTAGAACGAATTGCCGAAGCTGAAGCTGGTTTGCCTGAATGGGTAGGGGAAGCAGGGGAGGCAGGACGCACCGCACGTGGGAAACTATCCGGATTTGATATGAACCGCATTTTTCGCTACTTCATACTAGTCATTTTAGGACTATCGATCGCCCTGGCAATCCCTGCCTTCTCTGCACCGCCAGCCCCGGTTTCGGCCGTCGAACCCGCGACCCTCATCCAACAGGGACGGGAGAACTACCAAGCCGGACGATTTGTCGATGCCGCGTCACTATTGCAACAAGCTGCGGCAGCTTACGAACGGCAGGGGAAACCCCTGAATCGATCGCTTGCATCGAACTATCTGAGTTTGGCATACCAGGAACTGGGGCAGTGGGAGGATGCAGAACGGGCGATCGCCACCAGCCTCTCCCTACTACCGGAAACCGATCGCGACGACACCACCACCCAACTGCGCGCCCAGGTTCTGGGAACCCAGGGACAGTTGCAATTAGCCCTAGGACGGGGGGAAGCAGCCCTGGAAACCTGGCTCGAAGCCCAAACCCTGTACGATCGCCTCGAATATGCCTCGGGCCGCCTCGGGACTCAAATCAACCAAGCTCAAGCCCTGGAATCCTTGGGGTTGTACCGTCGTTCTTGTGAAATCGTGTTGCGAGGCTTCGGGATTGAGGAGTTAACCTGCGCCGAAATCGCAGACGAACCGACGCTCGATCGAGTTCTAGCCGCCTTCGAGAACCAGCCGGAGTCTTTACAAGGGGCGGGTTTGCGAATTCTAGGTAATACGTTTCGCCTGACGGGGAAACTCACCCAATCTCAACGAGTCCTCGATAAGAGTTTGGCATTGGCAAAAACCCCTCAAACCCGAAGTGCCGTCTATCTAAGTTTGGGGAATACGGCGCGGGCTGCGGGAGATCGCCTACAAGAAAGAGTCGATCGCGATTATACAACTGCACCCTGGCGCTGCGATCGCCCCACCCAGAATCCGGAAGCCGTCGCCGATTACCAACAAGCCGCAGCCTCGCCATCGCCAATCGTCCGATTGCAAGCCGCCCTAAATCTCCGGGAAATCCAACCCGATGGAACTTCCGCACTGGATATCGAGGCGCAACTGTCGCAATTGGCTGCGAGTCGAGCGAGTATCTTCGCACGGGTGAAGTATGCAAAACAGCTTGCGTGTGGAGATTCTGTGGGGGAAGCAATACCCCAACTCGATCGCGCCATTGCTGATGCGGAGTCGATCGCCGATGCGATCGCCCAATCCTACGGGGCGGGAACCCTCGGGCAAATCTACGAATCCCAACAAGACTGGGGCAAAGCCGAACGCTCGACCCAAAAAGCCCTCCAACTCGCGCAAGCCCTCAACGCCGGGGAAATTGCCTATCAGTGGCAGTGGCAGTTGGGGCGCGTTCTCAAGCAACAGCAAGCCGATCCAAAAGATGCTGGGGCGATCTCGGCCTACTCGGAAGCGGTGAAAACCCTTGCCACCCTGCGCCGGGATTTAGTGGCCCTCAACCCAGATATTCAGTACAACTTTCGCGATGAAGTCGAACCAGTTTACCGCCAATTTGTGGAGTTACTCTTCGAGCATCCGAGCCAGAAAAATTTAGAATCAGCCCGGTTAGCGATCGAGGATTTACAACTGGCGGAACTCGATAACTTTTTCCGGGAAGCGTGCTTGCAAGGGGAACCCAAAAAGATCGATGAAATCGATCCAACTGCCGCTGTTTTTTATTCCATTGTTTTGAAAGATAAGCTTCACATTATCCTCGGTTCGCCGGAAGAACCGCTATTTAACTATAAAACTGATTTACCCGAAAACTTCAAAAACACCGTTCGAGAACTACAAGACAACATCGAGTATCGACATAATACTGACGGGCATTTAGTCTACGCCCAACAAATTTATCAATGGCTCTTTCCCCCGGAAGCTGAAGCCAAACTCGCCGAACTTGCAACGACGCGATCGCTTCAAACTTTGGTATTCGTCTTAGATGGCGTATTGCGCAGCGTCCCCATTGCCGCCCTCCACGACGGTCAGCAATATTTAATCGAAAAAGACTACGCCGTCGCCTTTGCTCCCGGTTTGCAACTACTCGACCCCAAACCCTTTCAACAAGTGACGCAGCGAGCCGTTTTAGCTGGGATTAGCGAAAAGGCTCCCAGTTATTCCACAGTAGATCCGGGAACTTGGAGAACCCTGAGATATGTTGGCACCGAACTCAATCAATTAGCAAGTTCTATCGAACGCGATCGGGTTTTGAGAAACGCTCGCTTTACCCGCGAAAAACTACAAACCGAACTCAATTTAGAAGCCTCGGAAATCGTTCACCTGGCCACCCACGGACAATTCGGATCGACTCTCGATGAAACCTTTATTTTAGATTGGCTCGATCGCCTCGATATTTCCCAACTCAACCGTCTTCTACAAAACCAAGACGAACGCAAAAAAGCCGCGATCGAACTATTAGTTTTAAGTGCCTGCCAAACCGCTACGGGAGACGATCGGGCCGCCTTGGGATTAGCTGGGGTTGCCGTCCGTTCTGGGGCGCGCAGTACCTTGGCAACTCTGTGGGTGGTGGATGATGCCTCCACCGCAGAATTTATGGGTCGGTTTTACGTCCGGTTGCTGGAAAATCGGGAAACCAAATCCGAAGCCCTGCGCCAGGTACAGCAGTCTTTTTTGGCAGAAGAAACCTATCGCAATCCCCGCTTGTGGG
Organism: Zarconia sp.; assembly: GCF_057467645.1. NCBI lineage: Bacteria > Bacillati > Cyanobacteriota > Cyanophyceae > Oscillatoriales > Zarconia > Zarconia sp. Next base: position 50,945 of record NZ_JBRJXU010000144.1, on the reverse strand, counting down.
CCCCGTTTGTGTTGGTGGGAAATTGGCTGTAGGCTATTTTATGTAACGTCGATTTTGCCCTCAAGCAAAATTGAGACGGTTTCAAGGAAAAAATCCAGTTTTCGTCCATTTTTCGGGAACGAAAAAGTATGGGTTTGAACCAATTCAAAACTGACGTTGTGTCGGACGATCGATCCGAACCAGAGAGTTCTCGATCGCCTTTGGATGTCAGTGTTTTTTTTCGGGTTGGGCGTTCGGGGTGACATAGATCTAGGTTGGGTTCGATCTTGCCATCGGAACCCCTGTCTAAAATTGGGGTGCATCGTAGCTTTGATGGGTTGGACGTTTTGCAGCGCTATCCAACCCCAAACACTAACAATCTTGACGAAAAAATTTTATTGCGATCCCATTGGATGGAACCGACAAAAGTTGTTTTGGTGGTAGACGATCGACCCACCAACGTTGAAATTTTATCCACCTTGCTTGAAGCTCAGGGATACCGCGTCTGTCAGGCACTCAGCGGGCACATGGCATTAACCGCTGCCCGCACCGTCGAACCCGATGCCATCTTACTCGACGTGCATATGCCAGATATGGATGGTTACGAAGTCTGTTCCGTCCTCAAAGCCAGCGATCGAACCGCCCACATTCCCATTATTTTCCTCGGCCGGGTGAAAGATGGGGCGGAAATTGTTCGGGCTTTTGCGACGGGGGGTGCAGATTACCTCCGCCAACCCCTGCGATTGGTTGAAGTAGTGGCGCGCATCGAAAATCACTTGAGCGTTCGACGGTGGCAGCATCAGTTGCAAACCCAAGCCCAACAACTCCAATCCCAAAATCTGCAACTACAACAGGCGATCGCCGAGGCTTTGCAAGCAGAAGTGAACCTGACGCAAATCAACCAGCACTTAGAAAATCTTGCCTGTTTCGACAGTTTAACCCAAGTGTCTAATCGTCGTTGCTTCGACGAACGCCTTGAGAAAGAGTGGCGGCGATGCGCGCGAGAAAAAGTCCCTTTGGTATTGCTGCTGATCGATATCGACTACTTCAAGCTCTACAACGATACCTACGGTCATCCCGCTGGAGATCTCTGTTTGACACAGGTCTCAACGGCTCTGCGTCGCAGCGTCAAGCGTCCGGGGGATGTCGTGGCCCGTTACGGTGGAGAAGAGTTTGCCGTTCTCCTGCCCAATACCACTTTAGACGGGGGCATTTGCGTGGCGCACCGCATTCAGGAGGAAATCCGCAAATTAGCGATCGTCCACTCCGGTTCCCCGATCGGTCGATCTCTAACCCTCAGTATCGGAGCAAGCAGCCAAATTCCCAGCCCCAAGGGACTTCCGAGCACCCTCATCGATGATGCCGATCGCGCCCTCTACGCAGCCAAAGCCCAAGGTCGCGATCGAGTTCGATCGAGTTTGGATAATTCGTGACAATTAAGGTTTCCGCTCAGGGTGGGGTGTGGGGTGTGGGGACACTTTTGATTTTATGGATATTTTTTAACGTCAGTTTTGCTACCGTGACGTCGACGGGATGCCGACTCTGGGTGAGATTCGGGCGGTTGGCAAGCCTCTTGATGAGCGAAGCGATCGCACTGGCTACATCTGGTTGCTGGGGAGCAAAGTACTTCATCCCGATTCCCGATTCCCCATTCCCCATTCCCCGCCCTCAGCGGAAACAGTCTTATCCAAAACTGACGTTTTTTACACATCAACCATTAATTGACAGACCCGTAGGTTTTTTACCCAAGTCGCTCAAATCAAGGTTTTGCGGGCTGATTACCCAAGAGATCTATTAATTGTCCATTTACTCTTTCCCAGCTCCTGAAGCTCCCGTCTCCCCAACTTCCGGTTCCAGGATAAATTCGGGGAATACATCGAGTGCGAGATTGTCCTCGCGGCCCCAGATATCCAAAATATCTTTAAAGAGCACCTCTTCGATCCAGGTTTTTGCGACGACCGTTAGGGGAAGTGCCAGCAACAAGCCAACAATCCCAAAGGCGGTTGTAAAGAAAATTTGAGCGACCAGGGTCACCGCTGGTAGAAGGGAAACCTGTTTTGCCATCACCGTGGGAGTCAGCCAATAGCTCTCGATATTTTGGATGATGACATACCAAATCAAAACGGCCAAAATCTTCCACGGCGAATCGAGCAGAGCAATCATAATCGGAAAGACGACGCTCAAGGCCGGACCGATATTCGGAATGAAGTTGAGTACCCCAGCAAGTAAGGCATGGGTGAGCACGAATTGAACGTTAAGAATTGCCAGTCCGATGCCGCTGAGGGTACCGATAAAGAGGGAATTGAGGACGATACCCGCCAACCAATTACCCAAAGCCACCTCGCATTTGTTGAGGATCTCATCGGCACGCCGCCGGTAGAAGGAGGGAAATAGATGAATGAGCGCCTGTCGATAGCCTTGGGGATCGGCGAGCATCATCAGCGTCAGAACGAACACCAGCAGCAGTTGGAGGGCGATGGTGAGGGAGTTTTGGAAAAAAGCCACAAACCTGACGATCAGTTCGGTTCCCACCGGTTGTAGTTGGGCGATTAACTCGCCAATATCCGGGGGGTCCGGTAGCGGACGGGGTAACGTATCTCGCAGGAGATTTTCAAAGACTTCGAGTTCTTCTCGCATTCGCAAGAAGACATCGGGAATTAACTCGATTAATTTTTGAAACTGTTCGATAAAGGGGGGAACGATAAGAAAGAAGAACAGAATCCCAAGCAATAGGCTCAAACTGAGGGTGGCTGCGACGGCAAGCGATCGCTTCAATCCCCGTCTTTGCAAGAGGCGAACTAATCGATTCAATGCGGTGGCTAAAACGACGGCCGCAAAAATTAGCAGCAGCAATTGGCGAATCTGCCACAAAATATAGAGAGCAACGATTAAGATAATTAAGCCAAGCCATTGACCGAATTTCACTTCGCGTTCCCTCTAGCGCACTGAACTTTTTATCACGATATCACCCATGGCCGAACGTCGATTAATAACTCTTCTAACAGATTTTGGATCGAGCGATATCTATGTGGGGGTCATTAAAGGGACGATCGCTTGTATCGATCGAAGCTTAACTGCAATCGATCTCACCCACGAGATTCCGCCGCAAAATCTGCGAGCGGCTCGGTTTTGCTTGATGAGTGCATGGGCTTATTTTCCCGTCGGTACGGTACACGTGGCAGTGGTCGATCCGGGTGTGGGTAGCTCCCGACGAGCGGTGGCGATCGAGTTTGCCGGAGGGTTTCTCGTCGGACCCGATAATGGTCTGTTCGGCGGCGTGTTGAGTCAGAGTGAGGCGATCGCTGCGGTGGAACTGACCCAGCCTCGATACTGGCGTACCCCCACCCCCAGCACCACGTTTCACGGTCGCGATATTTTTGCGCCCGTTGGCGCGCATCTGGCAACTGGGGTGAGTTTGCAGGCCCTGGGAACCCCCATCGATCCCCAAAGTTTAGTACAACTTTCTTTACCGAAGTTGACTAAAAAGGATAACCATGCATTTGGGGGAATACAATACTGCGATCGCTTTGGCAATTTAGTGACGAATATTCCCGGCGAGTGGGCGATCGCAAAAGCATTCTCCGTGACGATGGGCGATCGAAAAATTCGAGGCGTTCGTACCTACAGCCAGGGACAACCGGGAGAACTCCTCGCTTTAGTGGGAAGTCACGGTTGGGTGGAAATCGCAGTGAATCGCGGCAGCGCCCGAGAGATTGTATCGTTTAGTGAAGAGGTCGAGGTAACTGTGGCGATCGAATTTGGGGAAAGTCATTAGGCATTGGTGAGGCGGTTTTGCTTGTGTGCCGCAATTCAAGGGGAACGGGGAATGGGGAACGGGGAATAGTGCGCGGGTGTAGAGTGTGGGATATAAGGGTCGGCTCCGTCATCGGAAACCGTCCAGATCTCAATAGTCGATCGAGTAATAACCCTAAATCTGGAGCTTGACAAACGAGCGATTTCCTTAATATTTCACCGACGCCTCATCTCCTACACCCCACACCCCACACCCCACACCCCTTGACAAGTGTTAAATTTCGTCCCAGCCTCCCACGCCAGAAGACATCACGTAACTGGTGACGCTGGCTTCAAAGAAATTCGCTTTCGTATGTGCCTGGGCTTTGGTATCGGAGAAGCGTTCGAGATGAGTGTAGGGACTCTTTTGATATTTTTTATCGGCATAGAGGGGTTCTAAACCGATCGATCTCAACCGCATATTCGCTAGATATTTGGTGTAATGCTCGGTGCTGGCTTCGGTAATTCCGAGAATGTTATCCCCAACGATATGATTCGTCCACCGACATTCGTGTTGCACCGCACCGTCAAACATTTCATAAATTTGCTCGACGGAGTGGGGAAAGACTTCCATGGCTTCGGGAATTAGCTTTTGGAAGAGGCGAACGTGACTGAGTTCGTCGCGGTTAATCATTTTGAAAATATCCGCACTTCCGGGCATCAACATTCGCGAGGCGAGGTTGTAGAAGAAAATGAACCCGTTGTAGAAGTACATTCCTTCTAAAAGAAAGTCTGCGAGCAGGGAAACAAAGTAGTTTTCGGGGGTGGGATTATCGACGTATTTTTGATAGATACCCGCGATAAACTGACAGCGATCGTGCAGGACTTTATCGGTGCGCCAAAACTCGTAAACAATTCGTCGGCGCTCGGGTGGAATCACCGTCTCGATAATGTATTGATAGCTTTGGTTGTGCATTCCCTCCTGAGAAATTTGCTCGGCCATACACAGGGCAACTTCCGGTGCGGTAATGCTACTTTTAATGTGAGGAATATTGCAGGTTTGTACGGAATCTAAAAAGGTTAGATACGATAAAATTCCGTCGTAGGCATTCCGTTCTTCTGGGGTTAAATTCCAGTAGTCAGTAACATCTTGGGTTAAATCGAGTTTTTGGGGAATCCAAAAGTTTTCCCGCATCTGTTGGTAGAGTCCGATCGCCCAAGAATAGCGAACGTCGTTGAGTTGCATTAAATTGGTGGTTTCACCAAACCAAATCGATCGCGTTTCGATGCGATCGTCCCCACCTGGATTAAAGATGGGATTGACGGGCATTTTAACAGTCATAGAAAAATGGTCTTAGTCTTCGAGGGTGATGGATAACAATTGGGAACAAAAGATGACGAAATATTTGAGTTGGTGAAGTATCGATGGATTTATAGCTGTCCGCGAGCTGTGTATTGAAAAATTTTGAATTCAACTCTTGTGAAAATAAACGTTTCCCGTTTTTGGGTTTAATGATACCAGCGCGAAGCACTATAAGTTCGGAAGGTAAATTCCGAATATCGTTTTTTCTCAACTCTTTATTAGTCTACTCAAAATCTAACCAAGATGCATAACAATATATTTTGAAATCCATCTTGGTTTTCGAAATTACGGCTTTAGAATGCAGCTTGTGCATTTTGACGTATCTTTAATTTGCGCAAGCAACGCAGCCTTCACTTGACTCTTTAAAGTCATCTTTCTGGACGGTGCGGATGTAATAAATTGCCTTACAACCTTCTTGCCATGCCAACACCAATGTTTCGTAGATATCCTTGGCTTTAATCGCGCGCTCGGGGTCTTCGGGAAAATACACTCCTTGATTGAGATTAAACAATAATTCCATGGAAATGCCCGTATCGATCCACTGTTGCATTTTGGCAACGGCTTTAATCACAATTTTTTGGTCGATGGTTTTATTTTCGGGGTAGAACCAGAAGCTATCGCGAATAAATGGCGGGGCGATGGGAACCGTTCCTTTTGCCCATTTGTCGTAGAAAAAGCGACTGTACACGGGCAAAATACTAGCAGTACATCCTTGAACTAAAGAAGAGGATGTATTAGGTGCGATCGCCGTAATATGAGAGTTTCTAATCCCGTATTGTTTGACATCATCGCTTAAAGTTTGCCAGCGCTCTTTTTCCTGGGTATTTTCTAAAAACCACTCGACGGGTTTCGCCCCAATTAAATGCCCTTTACTCCATTCACTTCCCGCAAATGCCGGATACGCACCGCGCTCTTTCGCTAAATTTACAGACGCACGAGTGCAATGATAGCCGATTTCTTCAAACAGATTATCGATCGCCTCTAAATCACTGTAGGAAATGCGATGTTTCGCCAACCAATCTGCTAATCCCATCGCCCCCACGCCAATCGTCCGATAGCGATCGTTATGGGCGGCGCTAGCTTCAAAGGGCGGTGCGGTTAAGTCGATGGTGTTATCCAAAATTCGCACCGCCGTTTCGCAAACTTGCGGCAATTCTGAAACATCTAAATTCGCTAAATTGAGAGAGTCTAAATTACAGGTATGGGCGAATTTATGAGGGGTGACATTAGACCAAGATTCCTGACATTGCCCGGTTAAAATACCGTTAAACATCCCCAAGTTGCGCAGGGGTTCGGTGAAGCAATAGGTATCGTCCTTACGACAAGTGAGTTCGATTTCTCGAACCTTAATAAATTGACTCGCTTCCCGTTGAGGCTGGCGGATTTTCCATTGCAGGCGGTGGGTGCGCAGTCCCAGTTGTCCCAGTTGGAATAAACCGTTGGATGAAATTGTCAGTCGATAGGCATCTTTACAAAGGTAGTCTTTCTTTCCACCTTTGCCATCGGGCATTGATTGGTAACCCCTCTCCAACACTTGAGCCACTTTAGATTCGACTCCGAGGGTTTGCAGCATCAACCGCACGTCAAGTAGAAAGGTTTTACCCGTGGAAACGATCGCCAACGCTTCGTTGCTGCCGTTGCGATACACGCATCCATCAGCATCGAGCAATCCCGCCAGCCATTCCAGGCGAGACTTCACGGTATAGCCGTTGAGAGGAACGGTGAATTTCGCCGGAATATCCAGAGGCAATTTACAAACCACGCGATCTTGTTTTTCATCGTGGTAGACGGCAAGCTGTTCGAGTTCCTTCGATCCCCATTGGCTTCCCCACCGTTTGTTGCGGACGGCCATTCGATCGAGTAACGCTTTTTTCTCCCCATACAAATCCAGTTCCGGGAGTCCTTCGGCGGAATGACTGCCATCGCCGCAGAAGAAACCGGCAGTGTAGGAATAGGGGAAATCGACATCCTCGGGAGACTGCACCAACGGCAAGCGATATTTAATCAGCTTGTCTCCCGGTTGTAGGTCTTTGGCTTCTACCCGGCGCGGTTGTGACTTATAAGTATCCTGTACCCAAAAATGATGGTAGTAAGTACATTCAAGGTCTTCACCGTTACTCAACACGACTTTCAGCAGGGGTTGATTTTCGCCGGTTTTCCGGACTTGAACCTTCGACCACTCCGACCCGTTCCAGACGTTGACCCATTCTCCTTCGAGTTCGGCGATTGGGAATTGACCGGCATCGGTGAGAATGCGGGTTTCGGGTGCCACGCATAAATTCCCACCAGGAATATAGCCTTCGTGTTGGTTGGGATTGGCGCGGTTGGAGGTATCTTTAAACCACAGATAGGGCATCCCCGTTTCCACCTGCGATCGCATAATTTCTTTAAACAGTTCGCGGGCGCTAACTCGCTTGTAGAGGGTAATCTCTTGCCCTAAACTGCGCTCGATTTTTTGGTAGAGTTCCTCGAACTTTTTCCCCCAGAGTTCTGAAAGTTCTACACCAAATTTAACCCGCACTTCATAGGGATCGACGAAAGTCCACTCTTCTTGTGCCACCACTCGCCGCATGAACTCATCGCTAATCACCAGTTGGGGGAAAATATCGTAAGCCTTGCGCCGCCTGTCGCCGTTTTCTGTTTGGCATTCCAAAAACTCCGGTACGTCCAGATGCCAAATATCCAAACTGACGGTAACGGCCCCGGCGCGACGACCTCCCTGGTTGACGGCAATGGCCGTATCGTTGAGGAGTTTAATCCAGGGAATCACGCCCCCGGAGGCATTATCTTTCCCCATCACCCAGCTTCCCGTGGCGCGAATCCGGCTCACGTTCACCCCAACTCCGCCGCCATTTTTAGAAATCCGGGCGGTATCGGTAATGGTTTCAAAAATACTCTCTAAATTGTCGTCCATGGCGCAGATAAAACAGGACGACAGGGAACCCTTGGGAATTCTCAAATTGGCGAGAATCGGCGTGGCCAGCGAGATTTTGCGGCGGGCGATCGCTTCGTAAAATCGACGCGCCCAAATGAGGCGGTTCTCGGGAGTTTCAACGGAGGCCAGCAGCAGGGCACAAGTGAGTAAGGCTTCCTGCGGAAGTTCGTTGGCAAGCAGATAGCGTTTGGTGAGGAGTACTGCCCCGGCGTAGTCGTAGTCGATATCCCAGTTGGGGTCGATCCACGAAGCTGCTTCTTCGAGTTCGGCGACGGTGTAGGTGAGGAGGCGATCGTTATACTGACCCGATCGCACTTTGGCGATCGCTTCTCGGGCGTAATCTTGATATAAATTCGTTCCCGCAATACTTGCCCCCCGACATCCGCGCATCACTTGGGTATCTTTCCACAGATTCCAAATATGCAACCGTCCGGCCACGTAGCGCCAGTCGGGTTCCGTGGGGCTGCACATCTCCAGGGCGCAGTTAATCAAGTTTTCCTGAATTTCGCGGGTCGTCACCCCATTGCGCAAGCGGGTGGTCAGTCCGGCTTCGAGGGTGATGGGATTAGCCTCTAAACCCGCACAGGCCCATTCAACCACCGCGCGAATACGAGAGATATCTAGGGAGGTGGGGGAACCATCCCGGCGAATCACCTGTATTTTTGTCTGATTGGTAGCACTAGCAGCGATCGATAGGGTCGGTGACATATTCGGTGCTTCTGTGGATGAATAGATTCTGACTCTGACCAGTTTACGACAAGGTTAAGCTCTATGGGTAGTGTTTAACGCTACAAAAAAAGTCTTAATAATCCTATATGTAGTGTATTTCCCCATGAAAAAGATTCGGTCGCACAGATGGCGCCGAGTGGGCGGGAAAATTTAGAAAATTTACCGATTTCAAACGGGATGCCGATCGAATTAACCGTTGGGGGAAGGCGCTCGTTCCTCGGTCAATCCTTCAACTTGAGACACCACGCGATCGAGTTCGTCTACCAGGGGGTTAGATTCGACAGCGCGCAGAGTTTCGACAACGCTTCGGTAATACCAGAGACTTCCGTCTTTGCGTCCGGTAAAGCGATCCCACAGCGACTCGCCCAGGACTCGATAGTCTTTTAATATCGAGCGGGCATTGTACAGTTTATCAGCCGCGACGACCAAGCGCACGGATTTGGACGCGGTGGGAATTCGGGCGATGTACGCTTCTTTTCGCGGTCGCCACGGGGGTTTGGGATCGGTGTAAGCATCGGTACAGCCTTCCACGATTTTTGTGACTCGATCGCCAAATCTGCGGCGAATTTCCTCTCGCGTCCCGATGCCCCCCTGGTCTTCGATGGCATCGTGAAGCAAAGCAGCGATCGCCTCGTCTTCATCGGCCCCATACTCTAAAACCGTACTGGCAACCCCTAACAAATGCGCCACGTAAGGCACTCCCGATCCCTTGCGAATTTGCTGGGCGTGGAGTTGAGTTGCATAGGTGAGCGCTTCTGTAAACCTTTCCGAAAGCGGCATTGGGTTGGGAGATTTCGCAAGAACTCTTTCCAGTATAGAGGTTTGCAGGCTTTGGGGGCTTCGTTCGCTCTCGGGGGTTTCGGGGAATGGGATTTTTCGGGATCCTTCATCTCCCCGTCTTCTAAATCTCCCAACCCTCGAGTTTCCCTCGACCTTTCCGCAATCCACACTTCTAAAACTTAATATGGCCTGGAGGAAGATCGCATTTTTGAAGATTCGAACCCAGTTGAATATTGGTGGGTTCGATCGCCCTCACCAGCGACAGTGGGGATATTTGTTCCACTCACTCGGGGTCTTTGCGTGCTTGTTTCTTTTTGTGCGCTTCTCTGATGTCTGACTGAACTTGGGGTTGGCAGCCGTTTTGTCAAGAGATCTGACCGACTTCTCGATTGCGATGGGTGGCAAGCAACAGTGACGGTCTCCTCAGGATGAACTCCCTCAAATCTCGAGGGAATGGCGATGCACCCAGAGTGGGCGTTCGGTCTGAAATTACCGACTCGCGATCGCGGGGAGTTTGAGCTTGCGCACCGACTCTCGCAGAACATCGGTAGCCGTGCGCCCGGTTAATTGACAATAGGTTTGCAGTTTCGCGTGTTCTATCTCGGACAAGTTGATATTAATCCGCTTGAGCGCTAGCTTTGGCTTTGACATTGTATGAATAAAAGGTGTATACTATACCCATAATAACAAAAGTATTTATAGTACGTTTCAAAAAAAATAAAACCTTAGCTCGAACAGTCTTTAAGACGTTACTTGGGAGGACGATATCTTGGTCAGCTTAAAAAACACCTCAATCGATGGCGCTTTACCCGAAGTCTCGGAAGCTTCGATCGCCCCCGCTCAACCCACCGGTTATACCAAAACCATTTGGGATGATTCCGTGGGAGCCTTCTTTAAAGAAATGGCTCGCTATCCCCTGCTCAAGCCAGAAGAAGAAACGAAATTAGCCGCTTGGATTCGAGAGATGGTGGTGCTTAAGTCTCGCCAAGCCGAACTCGAAGCCGAACTCGATCGCCCCCCCTCGATTGCCGAACTGGCGGCGGCGACGAATCTGAGCGAAAGCCAGGTCAAAAAGCGTTTCGAGCGCGGTTGTATTGCCCAGCGCAAAATGATTCGATCGAACTTGCGACTGGTGGTTTCGATCGCCAAACGTTACCTCAACCGAGGCGTACCCTTCCTCGATCTGATTCAAGAAGGGGTTCTCGGACTGAGTCGGGCGACGGAAAAATTCGATCCCGATAAAGGCTATAAATTCTCCACCTACGCCTACTGGTGGATTCGCCAGGGCATTACCCGCACCATTGCCAACGACAGCCGGACCGTTCGCCTACCGATTCACGTTGTTGAAAAACTCAATCGGCTCAAGCGCACCTATCGGGAACTGGCGCAAACCTTAAATCGCCAACCGACGGAAGAAGAACTGGCCTCGGCCTTGGAAACCTCCGTGGTGCAACTGCGCCAACTCAAGCAAATGAACGTGCGATCGCTCTCCTTGAATTACCGAGTGGGTAGCGAAGACGATACGGAAATGCTCGACTTGCTCGAAGACAGCCACAACCCCTCTCCCGATGCCCAAATGGGAGAAGCGATGATGCGCCAGGGAATTAAAGATGTTCTCGACGAAGTGCTCACGGAACGAGAACGAGAAATTCTGGTTCTGCGCTACGGTTTAAATGACGGTCAAACCCAAACCCTGCAAGAAGTGAGTAACCTGTTCGACCTCTCGCGGGAGCGCGTGCGCCAGATTCAATCGCGAGCGATGCGGAAGCTGCGTCGCCCCCAAGTGGCAGAACGGTTGAAAGGATGGTTGCACTAGATTCGGTGGAGGTGATGGCTTAGTGAGAATCGATCGAGTTCTCTGGCCGTTCGCCCTCACTTGCCAACCTATTGAGAACGCCGAAAAACGCCTCTAATCCATCTGTTGAAACATACGGCTGTTGACTCCTGGGTCGGCAGCCGTATATTTAGGTATATCGCAGTCGTCATTCGACGTTATGTTTCAAATCGCCCTATCTTCCCAACTGACAATTCGATCGGCTCAGCCGAATGATGCACCAACGATTTTCGAGTTCATTTGCGCTCTGGCAGAGTACGAAAATCTCTGTGCTGAAGTGACTGGCGATGTCGGCAGTTTGACCGAGCACTTGTTTGGAGAACGACCCTACGCCGAAGCCCTCATTGCCGAATGGGAAGGCAAAAGCGTCGGATTCGCGCTATTTTTCTACCGCTACTCCACCTTTCTCACCCAACCGGGACTATATCTGGAGGACTTATTCGTCTTGCCGGACTATCGAAGTCGAGGCATCGGCAAAGCTTTAATCGGTCAAGTGGCTCAGATTGCCGTCGATCGAGATTGCGCGCGCCTTGAATGGGCGGTACTCGATTGGAACGAATCGGCAATCGGCTTTTACCAAGGCTTAGGGGCGACGGTACTTCCAGATTGGCGAGTGTGTCGCTTGGTGGGAGATTCCCTTACGGATTTCGTGCGTCGATCGACCGAACGTACGTTTATGTAACAGAACTGAACGGATACCTTGCTTTATTATCAGTCCTTCTGGTAAGAATATCGGAAGATTTCAGCTGATTTATCTCTGACTCGCAATTGTTGCAAAGCGATCGTTGCGAAGTTTAATCTGAACATTAATAGATATAGCTGTTTCTAAGGGATTTCGATCGCCTCGACGAAAAACACGATCTCGAAAACATTAAGATCGTTGGAGATGCAGATATGGTAGCTGGCGGCATTCCCCAGGAACGCCCGGATAGCGCTCGTGCGGTAGCGGAAATGGAATTGGATATGCAACACGCTCTGGTCAGTTTCCATCGCCTAGATCGCACCAACCTTCGAATTCGGATTGGTATGAATACGGGAGCCGTGGTTGCTCGAGTCATCGGCACGAAAAAGTTTATTGGCGATTTATGGGGAGATTCGGTGAATACGGCAAGTCAGATAGAATCCCATGGGATTGCGAATCTAGCCGTCGCCATCGCAATTAGGACCGTTGTGAAGGTGGGCTTCGGGGGACAACGGGCGCACGGGGGGAAAGACTTCGGGCGAATTACACAATTGACTGGTGTTGTCTTCACTCGAATGGCAACTGCTATAAAATTCAGATCGCGGAAGCTAGCGATCGGGAGTTAAAGCACGGGAGTTAAAGCATCAGTATATTTTTGAAGAATGCGGTTGCATCAAAGTTGAAGGGAACGGAGAAATAATGACCTAAATTTTAGTCGATCGTCAAGTTTGTAACATCATAATTTCTGAATCCTGAAAAGGAAGAATATCGCTTTTTGAGAAAATTGAGACTACAATCGAGTTATCGAACGTTTCGTCAACTTTGGGCTTTAAAAACTCGAACAGACTGTTGTGCTAGAGAGCCAAGATAGCCTTGACAAACTCATCACCTTGGAATCGATCGAATGTCTAACCTTCAAGATAGTCGCGCGCGTCAGTATCGTTGACCTTATTGGCAAGTCAAACATGTCTGTTTGCGAGTATTTTGTTCGTACAACGTTAATATAACAAAAAGCGATCCGATCTCATATCGTTCGAGAATTTATACATCAGGGAGATAAGCTACACATCAAAAAGGAAAATTAAATGTCAGTTAAAATTTCTACCCTGTTGACTCTGTTTAAATCTCGGTTATCGCGCAAAATTGTTGGTTTAGTTTGGGTCAGTATTCTTGCTATCGAAGCGATTATTTTAGTTCCTTCTTACTCTCGAAAAAAAAACGAATTACTTTTACAATTTGAAGAAGTTTCAGCGGCTTCAATTTCCACAACAATTCGCTTAGTTCAGCAGGGAATGTACGATGAAAGTCGTCTCGTTGAATCGATTGAATCTCTGTTAGCCAAGCCCTTTATTTTAGGGGTTTCAGTTTTTCGCAGCGATGGTGAAGAACTCGGTGCGTTTGGCGAACCTCCCGAATTGGAATTTACCGATTTGAACGATCTCGATCGATTTATCACTCGACGCACTTGGCATAGAAATCGATATGATGTGGCATGGTCTGCCCGAAGTTTAGGGGTTGAATATATTTTTATCGTTCGTCACGATGTTTCTTCCATTCAACCTGAGCTTTATAGATTTGCCCTGCGCATTGCGGGGTTAGTTGTTATTATCTCAGTATTTGTAACTTTTTGCACGATTCTGATTTTGGGCGTCACCGTTATTGTGCCGATTTTAAAGCTCCGGGATGATTTAACCATTGCTGCCGAAGTCCTCAGTCAAGGTCAAGAAAAACCCGCGACGTTTCACTCCCTATCCATACGCCGCCAAGACGAACTCGGAGAAGTGATGCAAGCATTTTGTCATATGTTCGAGCGAGTCCATCGCGAAATCCAACATCGCCAAGAAACAGAATTGTGCTTGCGCAACGAACGAGAAAAATCCGATCGATTGTTACTCAATATTTTGCCAGAGCCGATCGCCGAACGTTTAAAGCAAGGACAAAATAATATTGCCGATGGCTTTTCGGAAGTCACGATTTTATTTGCCGACATCGTCGGCTTTACTCAGCTTTCTTCGCGCACGCAACCGAAAGATTTGGTGAATTTGCTCAATGAAATTTTTTCAGCCTTCGATCGACTCTCCCAAAAGTACGATCTCGAAAAAATTAAAACCATCGGAGATAGTTATATGGTTGCCGGAGGACTCCCCATTCCCCGTCGCGATAGTGCCGAAGCGATCGCCGAAATGGCACTCGATATGCAAGCACATATTGATGGATTTCGCATCCCCTCCGGAGAATCCCTGAGTATTCGCATCGGCATCAATACCGGTTCGGCGATTGCTGGGGTGATTGGCACCAAAAAATTTATCTACGATTTATGGGGAGATGCGGTCAATACAGCGAGCCGGATGGAATCCCACGGTATTCCCGGCTATATCCAAGTCACCGAAGCCACCTATCAACGCTTAAAACATCAATACCGATTTGAGCCGAGAGGGGAAATCAATATCAAAGGAAAAGGACTGATGACGACCTATTTTCTCAAGGGCAGAAAATAGAAGCCGTTTGCGAAGCTCGTCTTTGATAGCAGTTCGCGCCCTTTTGATTAAACATTGTCAGTTCTGGGGAATGGGAAATGGGAAAAATCTATTTCTTCAATCTTGTAAATCAACCAGCGCGAAGCGCTATAACTTTATTAACGTGAGGTCAGCTTAACCCAAACTCACGTCTTATTACTTCCGACGGTTTGAGAGAAAGGGAGTGTCGCAGCAAATGAATCGTCCGCTCAGGTGGCAAGTTAGGAAAGGATTTGGACCAGCAGTGAAACCTCATGCAGCTTCAGCAGATAGTCCGTTGGAGAGAATTGACCTGAGTAAAAATTGAGATAGAAATTGGATTCACAGAGTGCATTGATAGCAACTGCCAGTGCGGTGAGGACAACACCGGAAAATTGTGTAATTTGACCGAGGTCTGCCCCCGGTTGCCCACAGTCAATTGTGACCTAACCGATATGGCGACTGCTATACGTTGAGTTCTTGACTTTCGAACATCAAATTCAATATGAGCGGCATATCTACCATTCTTCCGAACTATCAGATCTCAGAACAACTCTATAACGGCTCTAGAACTCGAGTCTATCGAGGGTTTTCTCAAGCGCTCCAAAAACCCGTCATCATTAAAGTTCTGGGAAACTCTCACCCCGATTTTCACGAGCTAGTCCAATTCCGCAACCAATACGCGATCGCTCGTCATCTGGACCATCCCAATATTACTCGCCCCTTGGCCCTCGAACGTTACGGCAACGGCTATGCCTTAGTGATGCCCGATCGTAATGCGATCGCCCTGCTGGACTACTGGCAGCAATCCTCCCAAAATCCAAGTGAATTTCTCAACATTGCCATTCAACTCGCACGGGCCCTTCACTATCTCGCCAGACAGCAAATCATCCACAAAGATATCAAACCCGCCAACATTCTCATCGAACCCAACACCCGACAAGTTGAGCTCATTGACTTTAGCATTTCGACGTTGCTGCCCAAAGAACAGCAACAACTCGTGAGTCCTAACGTCCTTGACGGAACTCTGGCTTACATTTCTCCCGAACAAACCGGACGGATGAATCGGGGTATTGACTATCGCACCGACTTCTACTCTCTCGGTGTCACCTTCTTCGAACTCCTCAGTGGGCAATTACCCTTTACAACGTGCGAGCCGATGGAGTTAGTCCATTGTCATATTGCCCGAGTTCCGCAGTTTCCCCCCCAAAAAGAGTTGGAAGTGCCTCAAGCCATCAGGGAAATCGTCCTCAAGCTGATGGCAAAAAATGCAGAGGAACGGTATCAGAGTGCCTTGGGTTTGCAGCACGATCTCGAACGATGTCTGCGACAGTGGGAAGCCACAGGTACAATCGCAACCTTCGAGCTGAGGCAGCGCGATGCTTGCGATCGCTTCACGATACCCGAAACGCTCTACGGACGGGAAGCCCAAGTACAAACCCTACTCGATGCCTTCGCTCGCGTGGCAGGCGGCACAACGGAAATGATGCTGGTGGCGGGGTTTTCTGGGATTGGTAAAACCGCCGTTATCAATGAAATTCACAAGCCGATCGTCAAACAACGGGGTTATTTCATCAAGGGGAAATTCGACCAATTCAATCGCAATATTCCCTTCAGTGCGTTCGTCCAAGCCTTCGGAGATTTGATGGAGCAACTACTCGGCGAATCCGATGCTGAGTTAGCCCATTGGAAAACCAAAATCCTCAACGCCTTAGGCCAAAGTGCTCAAGTGATTATCGAGGTGATTCCGCAATTAGAACACATCATCGGTTCTCAACCGCCAGTTCCAAAACTCTCAGGCAGTGCGGCACAAAATCGCTTCCATTTACTGTTTGGAAAGTTTGTCGGGGCGATCGCCACCCAAGAGCATCCCCTGGCCATTTTCCTCGACGACTTGCAATGGGCGGATTCGGCGTCCTTAAATCTGCTGAAGTTATTCGTCGATCGCACGATCGCGAAATACTCGCTCGTGCTGGGTGCTTACCGAGATAACGAAGTATTTCCGGCTCATCCTTTGATGTTGAGCTTAGCCGAACTGGAAAAAAATCGAGCCGCGATTTCGACGATTTCCTTGCAGCCTTTAGCCAAATCCCAGATCGATCGGTTGGTGGCCCAAACCCTCAGTTGTAGCGAAGAACTCGCAGGGCCCCTGACAGAATTGGTCTACCAAAAAACCCAAGGCAATCCGTTCTTTACCACTCAGTTTTTGAAAGGGTTACACGAAGACGGGTTAATTGCGTTCGATCGCGACTTAGGCTATTGGGAATGCGACCTGGTGCGGGTGCGCGATGCAGCCCTCACGGACGATGTGCTGACATTTGTGGCGGGACGCTTGCAAAAATTGCCCCAAGCGACGCAGAACGCCCTCAAATTAGCCGCTTGTATTGGCAACCAGTTCGATCTCGAGACTTTAGCGGTGGTGTGCGAGAAGTCCCAGGAAGATGTAGCCGCAGATATTTGGGACGCACTCCAAGAAGAACTGCTCGTACCGATTAGCGAAGCCTACAAATTGTTCCAAGACCATATCGAAGAAGCGGGAGAAAACGCCATCGCCGTCAGCTATCGTTTCCTACACGATCGCATCCAACAAGCTGCTTACTCCCTGATTCCCGATGCGCGAAAAACCACCACTCACTATCACATCGGACAACTGCTGCTCGAAAAGATTCCGCCAGAAACTCGGGTCGATCGCATTTTCGAGCTGGTCAACCAACTGAACTACGGCGCGACTTTAATGACCGATCGCGCGGAACTTGACGAACTCGCCCAACTCAACCTCATTGCCTGTCGCAAGGCCAAATCTGCTACCGCCTATGGCGCGGGTTGCGAATATGCCAGTACCGGACTCTCGTTGCTCGGGGAACATGCATGGCAGCAGCAATACGAGATGACTTTGGCATTCCACGACGAGGCGGCAGAATTGGCTTCCCTGTGCGGTGACTTTGAGGCGATGGCACAGTTCGTAGAAACGGCGATCGATCGGGCGCGTTCCTTACTCGACAAGATCGATGTTTACCGGATTCAAATTCTGGCAACGGTATACCAAAATCAACTCACCGAAGCCATTACCATCGCCTGCCAACTCCTCGAACAGTTGGGAGTGACGTTTCCCGACACCCCGACGCAACAAGATATTCAAGATTGTTTAGCACAAATTCAGGAGTTGACAGGCGATCGAGACATTGAAGACTTGGTCCATCTGCCTCAGATGAGCGATCGCCAACAACAAGCCATCGTCCAGATTGCCAGTAGCATCATTCCCACCGCCTTCAACTCCGGATCTGCGTTATTTCCCCTACTGGTTTGCTTGTGTGTCAGGCTCTCCGTTCGCTATGGCAATACATCAACTTCGGCGTTTGCCTATGCCTGCTATGGCATCCTCGCGTGCAATCTGCAAAAAGACGTCAATACCGGGGTCAAGTTCGGTCAGCTCGCACTCCAAGTCATTTCCCAACTCGATGCCAAAGCCTTCAAAGCGGAAGTCTTACACGTGGTGGGGTTATTCCTGCTTCACCGCCAATCTCCCGTTCGCGAAACCCTGCCTCTGGCGCAACAGGGATATGCAGCCGCTCTGGAAGTCGGGAACTTGGAATTCGTCGGATATACCGCCCACTTTTATTGCCTCAATTCTTTCTGGTGCGGTCAACCCCTGGCCGGTTTAGAGCAAGAGACGCGCGCTTACTGCAATGGATTGGTGCAATTGAACCAATTGACGACTGCAAACTGGTGTCGGATTTATTGGCAGCCCCTTTTAAATTTACTCGGAGCCGGGACAAATCCGAGTATTTTGGCGGGGGAAGCCCTCCAAGAAGCCGAGTTTTTACCTCAACTGACGGCGGCCGGCGACGTATTTGGATTGTATTTCTTCCATTTATACAAGCTGATGCTGTGCTATCTCTTTGGAGACATGGAATCCGCCCAACATCACGGGGTTGAGGCGAAAAAATATTTCGTGGCCGGTGGGGGAACGGTCGGGGAAGCGGCATTTTATTTCTACGATTCGTTGAGGCTTCTGGCCAAATTGAAGTCGGAGGTGGAGGAGACATCTGAGGAGACATCTGAAGTCTTCGATCGGGTGGAGGAAAACCAAACCCAGCTACGACACTGGGCGCGCTACGCCCCGACGAACTACCAACACAAAGTCGATTTGGTGGCAGCGGAAAAATGCCGGATTTTGGGGTCGAAAGCCGAGGCGATCGAATGCTACGACAAAGCGATTTCCGGAGCTAAAGCCGATCGATACATTCAAGAAGAAGCATTAGCCAACGAACTCGCTGCCCAGTTCTATCTCGATTGGGGAAAAGAGGCGATCGCCGCGAGCTATATGCAAGCGGCCTACTATTGCTATGCCCGTTGGGGCAGCTCTGCCAAAGCCCGCCAACTCGAAGAAACCTATCCCCAACTGCTCGCCCCGATTCTGAACAACCCAATTCGAGAGCCAGAAAGCGAAACCATCACCCAGAGGACGACGGACACGATATCGAGTACGCAGACTGGCTTTTCGAACGTTCTGGATCTGGCAACTGTCCTCAAAGCTTCTCAAGCGCTCTCCAAGGAAATTAACCTCGATAAATTACTCTCAATGTTGATGCAGGTGGCAATTGAGAATGCGGGGGCTGAAAATGGCGCGCTGGTGCTATATCGTCGGACGGGGAACGAGACGGGAGAATTGACGATCGCCGCTCAGTATCGGGAACGACAGTGCGATGTCCGAACTACCCCCGTCCAAGACAGTCCCAATCTTCCCTCCTCTGTCATTCATTATGTTTGGCGCACTCAAAAAACCTTGGTTTTCAACGATGGGAGCGAGCGAGCGAACTTCGCGGCCGACCCTTATATTCTCGATCGCCAACCGCAATCGATCTTGTGCTTGCCCCTGCAAAAACAAGGAGAAGCGATCGCCCTGCTCTATCTGGAGAATAACCGGACGCGGCAGGCGTTTACGTCCGATCGGGTGGAAGTGTTGAAAATTCTCGCCTCTCAAGCTGCGATTTCTCTGGAAAATGCTCGACTCTACGCCGAACTCGGCGACTATTCCCACAACTTGGAAGAAAAAGTCACCCAACGCACCCAAGAACTATCGGAAACTCTCGAACAGTTAAAAGAAACTCAAGACGAACTGATTCACTCGGAAAAAATGGCGGCACTCGGTCAACTGGTGGCGGGAGTGGCTCACGAAGTCAACACGCCGTTGGGGGCAATCCGTTCTTCGATCGAAAATCTCTCCGACTTTATCGATGTCAAACTCGATCGGCTGCCGACGTTTTTTCAAAGCCTGTCTGACGATCGCCAACGAGATTTCTTGGCACTGCTGAATCGATCGAAGCAGACTTCAGACGATTCATCTCGGTTATCCTCGCGGGAAAAACGCAAAATTCGCCGCCAACTGACGCGCCAACTCGAAGCCGCCCAAATCGATCGCGCCCATCTGGTGGCAGATACCTTAGTCGATATTGGCGTCCGCGACAATGTGGAAGAATTTTTGCCTCTCCTTCAAGACCCAAATAGCACGGAAATTCTCAATACAATCGATGGATTGGCAAGCCTTCGCCGCAGCACTCAAACCATTTCCATTGCCACCGATCGAGCTGCGAAAGTGGTGTTCGCCCTCAAAACCTACGCTCACGAAGATCGGTCGTCCCAAAAAGTTGAAGCGAACGTCACAGACGGCATCGAAACGGTTTTAACCCTCTACAATAACCAACTCAAACAGGGGGTAGAAGTCGCGCGCCATTACGAGGAAAATCTCCCCTCAATTTTGTGCTATCCCGACGAACTCAATCAAGTGTGGACGAACCTGGTTCATAATGCGATTCAAGCGATGGATAATCGAGGTATGCTCACCGTTGAAGTTCAGCAGCGCGATCGGCATTTGTGCGTCAGTATCACCGATAGCGGAACGGGTATTCCTACCGAAATTCAAGACAAAATTTTCCAACCTTTCTTTACAACGAAACCGGCAGGAGAAGGAAGCGGTTTAGGGCTAGATATTATCCGTAAAATCGTCGAAAAACACCAAGGTCGAATCGAGTTTGAGAGCGTTCCGGGTTGCACGACGTTTCATGTTTGGCTGCCGATTCAGGAGAAAAAATAAAGAATATAGCATAGGTCTTTAAAACGCTTTAGTCTGATTCTGGTATTGGTAAGCATTCAGCCATCGGCTTTCAGCCGTCAGCTTATTTCCAGCTAAAAAAATTGGAATTCTAGGGAGTTTGCGTGACAATTCTCCTAAATTACCTCTGTTAACAAAACTCGGATTCAATGAATGCACGCGGCGTTTTTTGTAGCCCGACAACAGAGGAAACTCGGCTAAATTAGGTTCTCCTGTACTGGTGGAAAAAATTAGACTGATATTGCATTTTATATCAAGTTCGGATAATTCGTTACAATTAGGCGCGATTGCTAAAGTGTTTCTCTCATTCTCTTCCCAAGCTCCCCACGCCCCCGAGAGCAAGCGAAGCTCACTTAAACCGGAATTGTAAGTGTTTAACCGAACTTGATATTATGGGTTAGTTACAGAAATAATTTGCACGACAAACAAATCTATTTTAAGAAGTACCGTACCGTAACCCATCACCGGTCGTTTTTTACAAAAGATACATTGGATCCCAGACTGTTAGGAGAGCCGGAGAGCCAGTTTTCCGATTGAACTCGATCGTCAGTATTCAGCCACATTAGGAGTCTAACTATGCCATTTTACAATCTAACCGGCTTACCCCAACAAGCCGCAGTTTCTGCCAGTTCTGACGATATTCTCGGGGTGATTGATACGATCTACGACTACGTTGAATTTGTCAATAGCGATAATGGGATTGCCACGCTCCCCGAAGAAAAATTAGGAGCAGAAGTCGCCATTATTGGGGCGGGAGTTTCGGGATTAGTTGCGGCTTACGAACTTTTAAAAATTGGGGCAAATCCGGTTATTTTTGAAGCGACCGATCGCATTGGAGGACGAGCGTATTCTCAACATTTTACTGAGTCTAATGGGAACGAATCTCCTCTGCTAGCCGAGTTGGGTTCGATGCGGTTTCCTCCCTCGGGAAAATTATTTTTTCACTATCTGAAAAAGGTTTTCCATCTAGAAACGACAGGGGGAAGTTTTCCCGATCCGGGTAAAGTTCCGACTAAACTCTACTACGAGAATCAAGAAATCAACTGGAAGGAGGATTCGCCATCCCCAGATAATGAAGAATTTAAGAAAATTGGAGATGATTGGAATAAATTTGTCAATCATCTCGTCGAACCGCTCATCAAAGCTTGGCAGGAACTCGCAACAGCCAAACAAAAAGGTAACGATCGAGAATACGAAGAAAAACGGACAAAACTCCGGCAAATTTGGCAAGGTTATATCTATCGCTATCAAAATGTCAGCTTCTATCAAGCCGTGCGTCAGGGAATTCCCAGTTGGACGGATGAAGATGTGAATAAATTTGGTGCGCTCGGTATTGGTTCGGGTGGATTTGGTCCGTTATTTCCGGTTAATTTTCTCGAATTTTTGCGTATTGTTGCCAATGGATGGGAAGACAATCAGATTCTGCTTCCATTTGGAATTAGTTACTTTATTGAGAAGTTTTATACCGAGAAAGTTCAATCTCCTCAAGGCGCTCGATCGCTCAAAGATTTAGATACCCTTCATCTCAAAACACCAGTTACGGCGATTCAATACAAAGATAATCAACCCGTTGTTTACTACACCAATCCAGATAGAAGTGAGGACTCGAAATCTTTTGCCGCGGTTATTGTCACCACCACGACGCGATCGATGGAAATCATGGGTTTAACCCTCGATGCGCCGGGGAATCCCGAGTCTGTCATGGAAGAACAACCCGTACAAGTTGCACTGCGAAACCTTCATATCACCACCTCTTCCAAACTATTTATTCGCACGAAAACTAAGTTCTGGTTGGATGAAAGGGGTAAGCCGAATCGAGATATTCCCCAAAATATTCAAACCGATGAACTGCCGCGCGGTGTCTATGCTCTCAACTATCCCGATGAATACAATCCCGATAAAAATGGGGTTGTTGTTGTGAGCTACACTTGGGAAGATGACTCCACGAAATTAATGGGATTACCCCCAAAAGCGCGACTGAAACTCTGTAAAGATGCGATCGCCAAAGTGAGTTCCAAATTTGCCGACAATCTGGTTCCCTTAAACGACGAAATTTTGTGTATCGACTGGCAGGGAGAAGATTACTACTACGGCGCGTTTAAGCTTCAGTATCCCGGACAAGAAACCAATATTCAGGCTGCATACTATCAATTTTTAAGCGTACTTGATGCCAATATCGATCGCGGTGTTTACCTGGCTGGGGATAGTGTCTCTTGGGCGGGAGGTTGGACTGAAGGTGCGATGCATACCGCCGTTAATGCCGCTTGTGCGGCGGCTAAACGCATGTGTGCTACCGTCAACGATAATTCGCCTCTCACCCAACAGCGAGATTTGTACTACTACGGTCAGCGCCTTTTGCGTCAAGAAAAAGCAGTCGGTCACGAAGCAGATAACGAGCTTTACAATTCGTTTGACGATACAGAAGTTGCAAAAAACTTAGCCTTTCCATTTTTGACGAAAATTGTCGTTCGTCACGGAGATATTATCGATCGCCTCGAAGCTTATTACGGCGAAAAAAATCCGATGTTTGCCCATGGTGGTAGCGGCGGTCAACAAAGTACCTTTGAAATCGAACCCGGAGATGCTCTCATTGAAGTTTCAGGTGAGGTGGGAAGTTGGTTCGGGCAGACGGTGATTCTGCAATTAACCTTTAAAACTCAAACGGGTAAAACGGCAACTTACGGAACGGGAAATTATGCGTCTGACAAGCAGCCTTTTGCGTTTCAAGCTAACCCAAAAAACAAGGAACGCATCTTCGCGTTTCACGGTTCTGTCTTTTCTGGAATCTTGGCAGAGGGAAATGCAACTTTATTTCTGGGGTCTCTAGGGGTGACGATCGAATACCCCGACAATTCTATTTAACGCCAGTTCGGGTTAAGGAAATTCAGCAAGCTAGTGCTGCTACGACTAAACCATCAGCCCTGTCCTCCGTTACGTTCAGCGCAGTTAAAAACCATTCCTTGCGCCACCCCCCGGAGGCTTACCCACCTTGCCCAAACTTCCCGGATTGTGGTTTGCTACTACGGCAGTATTAAGAAACCGTTAAATTTTATCGCCTTGAACCACATCCAGATTCTCATTCCTTCCCCCGGTCCCACCACCGTCGAAATGCTCCTCGACTTGCTGACTCGATACCCCGATGGGGCAAGTGTGGGTGAATTGTCCCACCAGCTCAATCGTCCGGTATCGATGCTACTGATTGTCCTCAAGTTATTAATTTCAGAGGGGAAGGTGAGGTCGAGGTTGAGCGAGAGTGGGATGGCACGGGTGTATTTTTTGAGGTGAGAGGGCAAATCCGACCCGATCAATTCACAATTGATCGGGTCGTATAATGTTCGTTTCGAGTTGGGTTAAAGACTGATAATTCGCTGCGATCTGAGCATCGGGTGCGTCGGGAGAGCATTGGAGACTAGATCGTCGGGAACGCGATCGATGATATAGCGTTACGCAAGTCCGTTAGGACATTCAGGAAAATTGCTCAACACCCCGAGGGGAATACAGAGATAGTCGTGTCCTAACCTAAATGCGTAGTGCTATAAGCAATTGTCCGAACTCGACCTTACACGAAGGTAAATGCGCTGCTATCGAGACTCAAATTCCCCCCTCCTTGAACGAGACCAATCAATTCCCCATCGCTAGTAAAGATCGCTTTCCCGCTGGGAAGCCCGGAAGGAGATGCACCTAACTCATAATCATCGGCACTGCCATGCAGTTCGATGGTATCGCCGTCGTTGGGGTCAAATTGGCGAATCAAAGCGTAATCTCCCGTACCCGTACCGGCAACGCCGTCATCGTAGTAAACTCCGATCGCATCGCCCAAGACAAAGATATCTACATTGGTATCGTTCCCGCCAACGAGGGTATCGAGTTCACCGACTCCCGGCTCGCTCGCATCGGGATCGACTCCAATTAACATATCGCTGCCACTACCACCATTGAGACTGTCGTTGTCGTTACCACCGAATACAATGTCGTCACCACTACCGCCAAGAACTGTATCTTTTCCGTCGTTACCGGCGAGAATATCGTTTCCAGTTTGACCGAGAACGCGATCGTCTCCCAACTCCCCATCGAGTTCGTCATTGCCACTGCCGCCTTGGAGCGTGTCGTGACCGATGCCACCCAATAAGGTGTCGTTATCGTTATGCCCCACTAAAAGATCGTTGTCAGCACCGCCATCAAGGTAATCGTTTCCTTTCGAGCCTTGTAGAGTATCTTCTCCGTCCTCACCGTATAAGTCGTCGTTATGGGAGCCACCATTGAGCAGATCGTTGCCACTGCCACCAAGAACCGTATCATCGCCATCGCTACCGTATAGGCGATCGTTATCCGCTCCGCCATCCACAAAATCGTTTCCAGCGTTACCGTATAGGCGATCGTTATCCGCTCCGCCATTTACAATATCATCATTGTTTTGACCTCGCAGCGTATCTGCACCATCTCCACCAACTAGAGTGTCGTCACCGTTACCCCCACGAATGTTGTCGTTTTGGGTATTGCCGGCAAGATAGTCGGGATTGTCGGTGGGATTGGAATTGAGCGATCGATTGCCGAAGTCGATATCGTTCACAATTTCGCTGCCGCCGATGGTGACCCCATAGGCTCCATCCGGGGGTTCGGGAGCCGCCATGTTCAGGATCGCTTCCCCAAGGGCTAAAACATCGACTCGCTTGAAATCTTCCCCGGTATTGGTGACATTATCATCTTCGTCATCGCCATCGTTGATATTGACGCCCGTTTCGTTGAAGAGATTTGTCAGTTCGGTAACGCTGAGGCGACGACCGAGTTCTTGCTCCGCGAGTTGCTGCGCCAGTACCGAAATCCCGGCAATATGGGGTGCCGCCTGGCTGGTTCCGTGCTGGGTAGAGGTTCCTCCGTTGCGATTAGCACCGGTAATCGGCGCTCCAGGGGCAAAAATGGGGGTGAGGGTTTCGTGACGCTGGGAGAAGGGGGTCAGGGCATCAGCAACCCGAGAGAAGGCTTTGGCTCCACCGCCGTAGCTGACACGACCGCCATTACTATCAAATACAGCTCCCACGGCGATCGAATTGGGATCGGCTGCCGGATAGCTGACCCCTTGGACGCTGTTAAATTGGTAAAAATCGTTCCCCGCAGCAGAGACGACAGCAATATCGAGATTCGCCAAAGCCGAAATTTCATCGCCGATACCGTACCGGCTGCCGGCATTATTGTAGTTACCCGTATCGCCCAAGGACATATTAACGCTGGCGATGTTGTAAGTGGCGGCGTTGTCAACCACCCATTGCAGGGCCTGTTCGATATAGCCAAAGTTACCCGAACCGCTGTCTTTAAAGACTTTGAGGTGGATGATATCCGCACCGGGTGCCATCCCCGGTCGGTTGCCATCGGAGGAAGCAACGATACTCGATACGTTGGAACCATGTCCGTTCACATCGCTGGCATCGGCATCGTTATCGGCAAAATCGTAGTGATAGACAATGCGATCGGCGACCCCATCGTTGTCGCGATCGGGACCGAAGAAGGGATGGTCGAGGTCGATGCCAGTGTCGATAATAACGGTGGTATAGCCGCTACCGTCAATCCCGGCGAATCGGGCATCGTTTTGAAACGCATCGAGGTTGATGAGGGAACCGGACTGTTGGGTGAGTGTCGTCAGTTCTCCATCCTCGGCGATGGCAATTTCCCCATAAGTTTCGATCTCGACATCGGAGTTAGTGGTGGTGAGATTGGGAAGGATTTGAGCGACAATCTCGGCATCGTTGGGGTTACTGCTGGCGGGATAGGTTTGTTCCCACCCCTCGGGAACCCGTTGGGCTACATAGTAGGTTCCCGGTGCGAGATTACTAAAGCGATAGTTTCCCTCAGCATCTGTTGTGGTTGAAGTTTCCCCGCTATCGAACGAACCGTTTTGATTTTGGTCTAGGTATACCGTCCAATAAGGAAGTCGGATTTCATCAGCGGTTTGGGTACCATTGGCATTTTCGTCATTCCAGACGGTTCCTCGAATTTGACCGAGGGAAGCTAAGGGTTGGATATCCAGATTCGGCAGTACAGAACTCGTTGGGAGAAATAGAGATTCGATGCTTTGGGTATTGGTTTGGCTCATTGTGTTGGTTAAATGTTATTCAGATTGAATCGTTATTTCGGTTGCCAGCGAATACTATCTCAGCTCCGATCGAGCGAGCGAAGATGCACTGCTACATTCAGTAGAGTGTTGATACGATCCAGATGGGTAAAATTTCTACGGGGTATCTCGAGAAACTCAACGACGCTTGAGAATAAGGATTGCCAATTAATAGTTTAAGCTTGCCTAACTTTGCAATCTACTGGATTCGATTGTTGAGTGTTATTTTGAATCTTTGTGTTGACTGAGATTATTTTCTTCTAATGCCGTTTGGTCAGTTATATCGTCACCTATCTCATTCAATCTCATATTGTCGAATATCTATATTCCAGAAGCTCGAAACAATATTTTTTGCTGTCTCAGTTAGATTGAATTTTTTTAGATCGACGTTTTTACATTAACAATCATTTAGCTTGTCGCATTTTGAATCAATTTTCAACGATTGAGAATTACATATTCAGGGCATGAATAGAAAAATATAAGCCCAAAAGAATACTCGCATTTCATTGAAAACGATTGGCATGATAGACGTTATGCTTATGTTTTTATCAAAGCTTTCAGTGCAAGACTAAAACTTAACAAAAACAGAAAAAATTGAAATCAACAACCAATTGATACGGTTATGTTAGACGCACAATACCAGAAAACACAATGTAATAAATACGGAAATTTAATTAAAGAGTCTCTATACAATCCGTATAATCTAAGTAGTGTAAAGACTAATCGATTGAAAAAGACGAGGGATAGTACGTATTTCTACAGTTGCCATCTGATATCGCAATTCTCGCACCTTGTGAGGTACACCCACATTCTATTTAAGCAGTCCTCAGCCGGGTTAGGAGAGTCTGAGGCCTCATGACTCTCTCCGCCCGCTCCCCTTCGGAGAGGGAATGGGGAATGGGAAATGAATGCCCCACTCACCCGAAGAGGATATTCACCACCTGTGGTGAACTCAGTTGTGACATGTTCGCCGAGTTCGTGTCGGGTGATTCTCAAATCTCACCCAGAGTGAGCATGACCGCCTGTGGCTTAACCCGAACTCACGTTAAAAAAATAAAAAAAATACTCAATTTCGACAGTTCGTATTTACAAATTAATTCAGTCGATCGATTTTATCCCGAGCAACCAATAGGTCTTCATCTCCCCTTTTCCTTTAACAAATGTTTTTCCACGTTCTTCTAGATCGTAGTTAGATTTCAAGCATTGATAGGTTGTCTGAGTGACTTGTATTTTCCCCGGTTCTCCCGAAGATTCCATGCGTGCGGCAACATTAACCGTGTCTCCCCATAAGTCGTAGCTAAATTTTTTTAGACCGATTACGCCGGCAACCACCGGTCCGGAATTAATGCCAATGCGAATATTTAAAGGGGGTTCGAGACCCCATTCTTTTTCCTGAATCACTTTCTGCATCTCGAGTGCCATCTCGGCAATAGCGCGGACGCTGTCTTCTCGGGGAACGGGTAATCCACCGGCAACCATGTAGGCATCACCAATGGTTTTAATCTTTTCTACTTTATATTTTTCGGCAAGGAGATCGAACTCGGAAAAAATTTGATTGAGTAGGTTGACAAGTTCTCGGGCGGGCATTTTAGCGGAGAGGGGGGTAAAGTTCACGATATCCGCAAATAAAATCGTGGCTCGATCGAACTGTTCGGCAATTGCCGCTTCTGAATATTCTTCACGATCGATATTTTGGAGTTCGGAATGTTGAGGATGGTATTGATAATTAGCTTGCGTATTTTTGAGTTTTTCGGCAATGGGTTGCGGTAAAATATTGAGTAAGAGACGCTCGGATTTTCCTTGTGCTTCCAAGAGGGCAATTTCGGCTTCTTTGCGGGAAGTAATATCATCGAGAACACCAACAATTCCTAAAGAATTGCCCTGCTCGTCGTAGATGGGAATTTTATTAATGTCGAGCCAAATCTTGTCGCCGTTTTCTCCGGGTTTTTGTTTAATCGCCTGGATGTGTAGCAAAGGAACTTTCGTTTCGATGATTTTACGATCTTGGTTTCTAAATTCTTCTGCAGCTTTGGGTGGCAGCATATCGTAGTCGGTTTTTCCCACCACGGCTTCTGGGCTTTCAAGATGTGCGGATTTAGCCCAATGGGTATTGCATCCTTTAAAAACTAAATCTGCATCTTTCCAAAATACCTGTTGGGGAATATTATCTAAAATTAAACGCAAATAATATTTTTGTTCTCGGAGTTTTTCTTCGACTCGTTTGCGATCGGTAATATCCCGAGCCACCCAAATCACTTTTGGAACGGAATTCGCTGTCGGACCTTCCAAAATGGGGGAAATACTGGCACTAAACCAAACCTCTTTTCCCTTGGAAGGGAGTAGATATTCGACGGTAACCGTTTGCTCCGTGTCCAGGGCTTTGCGAATACAACGAACGAACTCTTCTGCTTGCGCTGGCGGAAACTCATCGTATTCTGTTTTTCCCACGAGTTTGTCGGCTTTGTATAACATCTTCGGATCGGTAGAAGCTACTTTGAGATAGCGTCCGTCGGCATCTTTGATGAAAATATATTCAGGTATTGCCGTAAATAAAGCACGCAGTTCCGCTTGAGCGTTTTCTAACGAAGCTGTACGTTCTCGGACTCGCGCTTCTAACTCTTCGTTGGTTTTTTCCCAAGCGCTAAAAGACTCTCGCAACTGAGCGGCCATTTGATTGAACGATCGAGCCAGCAGCACTAATTCGTGAATTCCCCACTCGTGAATTTGACGGTTGAGTTCTTTGCGAAAGCCCTTAGAACCGGCGCTGCGGGCGATCGCTTGGCTGGCAAAACTCAAACGCTGAATCGGTCCGACAATCCAACGCGAGGCCAGTAAATCCAACACCCCGGCCACGACGAAGGCGACAAGGCAGATCGCGATCGCCACCCGAGTATTTTGGTGAATATCACCCATCAACTCCGCCTCGGGAATCACGACGACCACCGACCAGTCGATACCGCGATTGTCAGAAATGGGGGTCACCGTTAAAAAGTAACGATCGCCGTCCCACTGAAACTGAGAGAGGGTAGAATTCTCGATCGCCGTTAGGGTCGTCAAATTTTCCTGTAAATAGTCGCTACTGGCGCGAATGAGGGGTACTTCGCTCTCAATTGCCCGAATGCGTTCGGTTTGACCGGTTCCGTTGTCTTTAACCACCAATTGGCTGTTGGGATCGGAGGCCGCCACCAGATTTCCCGAAGCTTCGACGATAAAGACCAGTCCGGATTTGGCAATATCTAACTCTTCTAAAAAGCGATCGATTTGGGGTAAATCCAATTCGGCAGCCACGACCCCCAACAACTTGCCACTGGGATCGTAAACCGGTTCGCTCGCCGAAATCGCCAGAGTTCCATCGGTAAAAATCGGGTAAATTTGGCTCCAAGTCGCCTGCCTCGCATCTCGGGCACTCTCGTACCACGGTCGTTCTCGCGGATCGAAGCCGGCAAGTTCCTCAATGCGTCCTGCCGGTCGGCCTAAATCGTCGGCTGCGTAGATGAGAAAGCGCTCGTCTCCAGACCCCAAGGCGATCCGAATCTGAAATTCACCTTCGCCTTCCCGGCCGGCTAAAACAAATCCCCCCCGTTCGTCTCCAAAATAAATGCGATCGACCCGTGGAAAGGCTTGAAGCTGATGCCAAAATTGTTGTCCTAATGCTTCTTTATCTTCAACATCCAACAAACCCAGACGGATGGCTTCTACGTTGAGTCGATCGATTTTGTGGGGTGCGTCTAAATAGGTGGCGAGGGTTTCTTCGATGCGATCGGTGATTTCGTTACTCAACTGAGTTGCCAGCTTGCCAATTGCTTTTTGTCCGTTACGAACGGAGAATAACCCGGTAATTCCCACCGCTGCAAACACCAAGACGGTAAATGGAACGACCAGCACCAAACGCAATGGCAGTTTTCGAGCAATTTTGGCAACTTGATGAGTGAGGGAAATCATAAATTTTGGGGGCTTCGTTCTCAAGCAATCCGGAAACTTGATGGGTGGGGAAGAGCTTCAATGCTGGGTGTTTGTCCTTCATCTCGACTGGGGAGACAAGTCCGACTGGACGCGGAGCGCGACCCTTGGATGCACTTTGCAGAACATGGCTCGTCAGTTTTGTCGGCGATCTGAAATCGTCAGGTGCGTCCAATTCCACTCAAACTCAGACGTATTCGCTAGGTAACAGTCATTTCAGAGAGTCAAGTGATGTATTCAGTGCGTTGGAGTCCGGTTGAACCTGACCTCACGAACCCCATGAAAGGAGAAGAATCGACCGACTCCCACTCTGATGGCAATTCGTAGATGGCAATTCGCAGATGGCAATTCGCAGATGATAATTCGTATTCTGTGGACGATGGACTTAATCGTAGAGTTCGAGATTGAAGAGTCCGGTCAGGTGCAGATGCAGGTGAGTTCGAGGTGACAGATCGAGATCGTCGGCTTCGGATTTAGAGGTGTACTCGACAGATGCATCGAAATTTACGGCAGGTTTGCAGAAGAAATCCGTCAATTTGAGAGTGTTGTCTTTTCCGGTTCGATAGCATACTGACATCCTCGAATCTAACATCCTCGAATCTAACATTCCCCAACAAGAACCAGCAGATTCCATCCAGTCGAGATCGTCGATTTCGATCGCACACCCTTTGTCACCTCAACTTCACGCTCAACCCCCAACGACTCTGTAACTTTTGAATTGAGGAGTTTGAGAAGAAAGTCTCCGATCTCCATCGCTAGGGTCGTGTTCGCCACCGCACCCATGGGATGCAAATGGCTTTTCTATTCATTAAAACTATTTTGACAGAGTCATCTGTGGCTCGATCGTCGATCGCGCTCGCATCGCCACTTCTTCTCATTTTGCCACTCTCTTCCTCGATTTCCCCTTTGAAGCGACGAGAGTCAAGCATTGAACATCCAGTTCTCGTATTTCAATCCGTATCGATTCGCCGTCCCAAAATCGTTAAATCCCGTGCCACCCCATCGAGTTCGGCCACCCGAGGCAAATATCCCCACTCTCGAAATCCAAATTGCTCGAACAAGCGCAAACTCGGTTCGTTGTGGGCAAAAATAAAACCGACTAAGGTATTTAAGCCAAAACGACTCCCTTGGGCGATCGCTTCTCCGAGCAGCATTTTGCCCCATCCCTGTTTTTGGTAGGTGGGGGCAATATAAATACTGACTTCCGCTGTGGCTTGGTAGGCCGGACGACCGTAAAATTCCTCTAAACTCAACCATCCCCCGATTTCCCCGTCCATTTCCAGGACCCACAGGGGAAGATCGCTCGTGCAATGCTTTCGGTACCACGAGAGACGACTTTCATAGGCAATGGGTTCGGTATCGGCGGTGGCCATCCGTCCGGGAATTGCCGCGTTATAGATTTCGACGATCGCCCTGAGATCGTCGAGGGTCGCATCTCGGATGTTCATAGATATATAATGATGGGTTTATTCATCGCAAAACAAGCGAATTGATAACGAGGGTACAGCTAAAACGCCAGTTAATGAGTGTCACAGGGCGCATTCGAGGGAAAATTTATCACTCAAATCGATTGCAATTGCTCTCGTTCGTAAAGTTTCATCACATCTGCGAGTGTCATGCGCGATCGCACTCCCAGATTTAACGATGAAAGATGTCCCCGACTCAAATGTTCCGATGCCGCACAGCCAATGGTGGCTGCGTTATCAGTGCAAAATTTCATCGGCGGCAGAAGAACCCGTAGATTGTGTTGAGTGGCCGATTGTTGCAAGAGGTGGCGCAGGCGAGAGTTGGCGGCCACCCCTCCACCCACGGCAATCGTATCTAAGCCGTAGTCTAGGGCACAGGCGATCGTTCGTTTCACCAGCGATCGGGCGACGGTTTCTTGAAAACTGGCGGCTAAATCCGCCACCGGCAGGGGATCTTCAGATCGTTTGAGTTCTTCCACCAAGCGCATGACGGCGGTTTTGAGTCCGCTGAAGCTGGAGTCGTAGGGATGGAAGCCACCACCGGGTTGTTTGATTCTGCCTTCGGGAAGGGTGAACGCTTTCGGATCGCCGGTTTTGGCAACTCGATCGATTTCCGGGCCGCCGGGATAACCCAAACCCAGCAAGCGCGCCACCTTATCGAAGGCTTCCCCAGCCGCATCGTCGCGGGTTTGTCCGAGGGTTTCGTAAATCCCGCAATCTTTGACGTAAATCAGGCTGGTATGACCCCCCGAGACTAACAAGCATAAAAAGGGCGGTTGGAGTTCTCGATCGGCCAGATAAGCGGCGTAAATATGACCTTCTAAGTGATGAACCCCCAAAAAAGGCTTTTGATGGACGATCGCCAGGGTTTTGGCTGCGGTGAGACCCACCAGCAACGCACCCACCAATCCGGGGGCGCAGGTTGCCGCCACGCCATTAATTTGCGACCAATCGAGTTGGGCGGCTTCGAGGGCTTGAGCGATCGCCACATTTATACTCTCTAAATGTTGGCGCGAAGCAACCTCGGGAACCACCCCTCCATACTGACGATGGATGGCAATTTGTGAAGTTACAATACTACTTAAAACTTTGCGTTTTTTAACAATAGCCACGGCGGTCTCATCACAGCTTGTTTCAATTGCTAACGTTATGCTCATTCGGTGTCCGTTTTAAGATAGAAGTGACTAAGGGAGAGCGTAGTAATTATGATAGGATGCGTCAATGTATCCTTTAGTTTGTCAACTCACCTCCACAAACTTATTTGTTAAGTTTCGTTAAAAGAGGAAACACTTTTATGCGCAAAATATTGGCATTTGTTCTTGCCGGAATTCTATGGTTTAGTTTTGCTCCCACCGCCTCGGCGGATGTGGCCGGTCTGACCCCTTGTAACGAGTCCCCCGCATTTATTGCCCGCGCGCAGGCCGCAACAACCGAACAAGCAAAACGCCGTTTTGAAGTCTACGGTAATGAGTTGTTGTGCGGCGATGATGGCTTGCCCCATCTCATCGTAGACGGTCGTTGGAGTCACGCGGGTGAATTTATTATTCCCGGTATTCTCTTCTTGTACATTACCGGCTGGATTGGCTGGGTCGGTCGCAGCTACCTACAAGCCATTAAGAGCGAAAAATCTCCTGAAGACAAAGAGATCGTGATCGACGTTCCCCTCGCCGTTCAAAAGTCTTTAACGGGCTTTGCATGGCCTTTGGCAGCATTCAAAGAAATGACCTCGGGTGAAATGTTCGCCAGCGAAGAAGAAATCACGGTTTCTCCTCGTTAATTCTGTTTTTTTGTTGTTCATTTTGGGAGAATTTTTCATGCGTAGGTATTTATCGAGTGCTCCAGTCCTCGCTAGCGTTTGGATGTTTATCACCGCTGGAATTTTAATTGAATTCAATCGTTTTTTCCCCGATCTACTTTTCCACCCAATGAAGTAGTTTTTGGAATTTAGCAATCACATTTCCAACGAGCCTAGTGTCAGACACTAGGCTTTATTTTTGGTTAACGTCCGTTTTGGATAAAACCGTTTCTGGTGAAGGTGGGGAACGGGGAATGGGGAATAGGGAATAGGGAATGGGAAATGGGGAATAGGGAATGGGGAATGGGGAATAGGGAATGGGGAATAGGGCATAGAGAATGGGAAAAACCTATTTCTTCGATCGTGTAAATAAACTAATGACGAAGCGCTATAATCGATCGAACTTATTCCATATCTCCAGAAATCCAAAATAAAATCAATTTAGAACCCGAATGAATCCATTTTTTATCCCTTTCCCCCGTCACCCTTAACCCTTTTTCACCAGAATTCTATGACTTATTACTTATTACTTATTACTTATCACTTATTACTTATCACTTATCACTTATCACTTATTAACGCCATCTGCAACTTTAGTCAAAGCCATATGGCAAGCGAGCAGACTTATCCCCCGTTCCCCGTTCCCCGTTCCCCGTTCCCCTCGTGTTGTTAGGTTTTGGATCGATAAGTTGCACATGGCGTTATTACTTATTACTTAATTAGAGATACTTCACGTAAATCCGATCGCAACGCAACGTTTCTACCCCTGTCGCCGGTTGATAACCCCGTTGTTCGTAGAGTTGAACGGCCTCTTTGAGGACGCTTGCGGTTTCGATCCAAATCGTGCGAAATCCTCTCGCGGCGATCGCCGTTTCGAGTTGTTGGAGTAAAAAACGGCCCAACCCTTGCCCTCTGGCACTGGGTAAAAGATACATTTTACGAATCTCCACCGCCTTTTCTCCCCGCGAGACGGGATAGTAGGCACTCGTTCCCACCAGTTCTCCCCGACGTTCGATCGCCCAAAACTCTCCCCCCGCCTCGAGATAAAACGCTTCGACTTCCACCACATCGCGATCGGCCCCCTCGGGTTCCCAACCCAAACCGTATTCCGCCAGTACCGACGCGATCGCCCTCGCCGCAGCATCGCGATCGCCCGGTTCCCAATCTCGGATTAAAAATTCGCCGTAGTTAATCTTCACTGGGGTTTAGACTCAAATCGGATAAGTTTTATCATCAATTTCATGATCTTTTAATATAACACCTCTTGCGTTTTTGATAGGATGACGGCGTTAGTGCAGCGCGGCAGAAATATAGCCGAGCGCATCGCAATTAGGACGATCGAGATTTAGGTGATAGCGGTTTTCATTAAGGTAGACCCCAGTTTCGTAGGTGGGGTATGCACGGGAACACTACCCCGAAAAATTTTCACATTTTCCTGACTAATTATTTGCCGGGTCAATGTTTTTGAAAACCGCTATAAGTCTTGAGAATTCGGTAGGGGTCAACGGCCGTTGACCCCTACAGTTCTAGCGTCCCTAAATCGATTGTTCTAAGTCCTTTGCGCTGGGCTATAAAGTACCAAGTTATGACGCATTTTTAATTCTGCGTAGCCGCACTAGCTGGACTCAATTGTTGTAATTTATCTAATTTGAGGGTGCCAATCACAATGACGACAAATAACACGACGATTTCGGAAAACTTTCTCAAAACCTACACGGATAAGACCTATCAGCACACCACCATGATTCGCCACAATGGGGTGGTTGTGGCTTTTGCGATGGATGGATCGCGACGCATTTACTACACTGTGCTGAACTTGGATGATGGGGAGCAAGATAGTCCGCTAGATGTGAACTATTGGTTAGAAAATCCCCAGGAATTAGGATTTCCCAACGAGATTTCCCAGGTGGGATATGCGATCGCCGGTTCAACACTGATGCCCATTGTCAAGAAAGGCAGTCGCCAGGAAGCAGAATTAGGAACCCTACGCACTGAAGAAATTGACCCCTTCCTTTCCACTACCGCCCGCTTGACCGCTGATGCTCCTTTTCAAGCCCTGTCTGATGAGAAGTATGTATATATTTTCCGTCAGTCTATTGCTGAAGCCAATGAAGATATGGTCTTCAAAACCGAAAGTGGCGGTGCTTCGGGAGATAGCGACAGGGACGATTATGTCCTCGACATTGAAGGCGACAAAGTTCCCATTGTTAAGGATACCTTGCTTGTAGACCGTTTTGTCCTGGCCGGAACTCAACTGAGTCCCACAATGGAAGTGCGTTACCAACGCAGTCGCCATAAAACCCGCCCCTTGGGCAGTAAAGATAGTCTGGGGGCCAAAGATCTCAACGGCAATCCCTTTTTTGAACCGACGCAAGAATTGGCGTTTGTTGGCCACTTACAGCAGGG
This sequence comes from Zarconia sp., assembly GCF_057467645.1. NCBI lineage: Bacteria > Bacillati > Cyanobacteriota > Cyanophyceae > Oscillatoriales > Zarconia > Zarconia sp. The sequence goes on along the minus strand of NZ_JBRJXU010000144.1, from coordinate 14,571 downwards.
ACGCTTTTCGGCGTTGTTATTGCCAACTCAGATTGCTGCGGTACAGCGCTGGCAAATTTTTGCCCATAACAGCCGCACTGAATTAATTGATTCGTTTAATATCGAGCGGGGGGCGGATGGATTATTTAATACCAAAGGCACTCAGCTTTACACCAGTCCCGATCCTCAGTATCAGTCGTCGGTATTAGAGCGAGAACCGGGGAAATGTCCCTTTACCGATGAAGCCTTGATTCCCATTGTCAGCCAATCTGACTATGCCGAATCAGCTTTGGCATTTGATGGGCAGGATGATGTAGAGATTGATAATAACTCCAGATTAGAAATGCCAGCCGGTCAAAACTTTACCCTGTCGGCTTGGCTGAAAACAACGGAAAAAGCAGGCAACCCCCGAATTATCGCCAAACGAGAGTCATCGAGCACGAACAAAGGCTATGAAATTTATATCGATGAATCCACAGGTTGCTTAGGGGTCAACCTCGATGTCGGAGCCGCAAATGCAGGTTTTGCAGGTGACTCGGATCTGACTGACGGTCAGTGGCATCACATTGCTTTGGTTCTCGAAGCAACAACAGCTTCTCTTTATCTGGATGGAAAGCTCGATGGCAGCAAAACCGACAGTAACTTGGCTCAAGGGTTTAGCAACACCGTCAATCTCACAATTGCCGGCAAAACATCTCAAGGAGTCAACTTCAAAGGTCAAATCGACGAAGTTCGCATCTGGAACCGGGCCCGGGCTGGGGATGAAATCAAAGCAGACATGAACCACCGCCTGATTGGGAATGAATTGGGGTTAGTGGGATACTGGCGTTTTGATGAAGGTTCGGGTGATATGGTTTACGACCAAACGGAAAATGCCTATCACGGTACGATTCAGGGGACTCCGACATGGGTTAATTCTGATGCCCCAGTGGGAGACCATCCCGGGATGCGCCGTACCAGCTTTAAGTTTGAGGGGCGGACCATTGAGTCGGGCATTGCCTCTTTGTTGTACTATCAGCAAGAACAGTCTCAGGGGGGCTACGACCAACAGCAAAAGCCCATGAAGACCAGTGCGCGGGTGATGCTGGCGGCGGTCACCGGTGGCACAGAGACAGAGAATTCTGTCGGGGTTTTAGATTTTGGTCTTTCCCGGTTCGGGAAGCTGGCACAAGTGCCAGATAATATTGATTTGGGGACAGCGTTAGCAGCAGATTCCAATCGGGATTTAGAAAGACTCGCCCAATTGCAAGAGGAAATATTAGCCCTAGAAGATGGGCTCAATCGAGGTCTGTTCGATTTCGGACCAATCACCAAACTCGAAGTCGATGACATGCTGGAGAACAATGGTTTTGGTGCTTCAGTCGCCATCAGTGGGGACTATGCTATTGTCGGATCTTGCAATCCATATACTTATACTATAGACCAGACAGCTGGTGCAGCTTATATCTTTGAACAGGTCAACGGCCAGTGGCAGCAAACAGACAAACTCCAAGCCAGTGACGAGCAGGAGGATGGTGAATTTAGTCGGCTAGTGGCCATCAGTGGAGACTATGCCATTGTCGGAACTGGCGGGGCCAATGCTGTCAATATCTTTGAACGTAACCAAAACGGCCAGTGGGAACAAACAGCCAAACTCCAACACAGTAACATGGAGCTGATTAGTATGTTTGGTTGGTCAGTCGCCATCAGTGGAGACTATGCCATTGTCGGAGCTTATGGGGAAGATACTGGGGAAGTAGGATGGGCTGGTGCAGCTTATATCTTTGAAAAGGTCAACGGCCAGTGGCAGGAAACAGACAAACTCCAAGCAAGTGACCAGGAGAACGGGGCTTTTTTTGGTGCTTCAGTCGCCATCAGTGGAGACTATGCCATTGTCGGAGCTATTGGCGAAAATACTGAGGGAAACGATGCCGGAGCAGCCTATATCTTTGAAAAGGAAAACGGCCAGTGGCTGCAAACAGCTAAACTCCAAGCCACAGACAAGCAGGCGGGCGATGGTTTTGGTATAGTCGCCATCAGTGGAGACTGTGCCATTGTCGGAGCTGCTGGCGAAGATACAGGGGGAACCGATGCCGGTGCTGCCTATATCTTTGAACGTAACCAAAACGGCCAGTGGCTGCAAACAGCCAAACTCCAAGCCACAGACAAGCAGGCGGGCGATGGTTTTGGTATAGTCGCCATCAGTGGAGACTGTGCCATTGTCGGAGCTTCTGGGGAAGATACTGGAGGAAACGATGCTGGAGCAGCCTATATCTTTGAAAAGGAAAACGGCAAGTGGCTGCAAACAGCTAAACTCCAAGCCACAGATAAGCAGGAGGATGATGTCTTTGGTCATTCAGTCGCCATCAGTGGAGACTATGCCATTGTCGGAATTCATAACTCAGATAATAGAGGGCAAAGGGTCAGAGGTGGTGCCTATCTCTATCGGATTAAGGACTCGACTGCCTTAAAACAACAAGAATTAGCCGACAAGCAAACAGAACTCGAAGCTATCGAACAGCGTTTGGAGAATGTGACTTTGCCCATGCACTTGCTACATACAGACCCCTGTGGTTTAACTGTTGCAGGTGGTTTATTGGGGTTTGCCAAGACCAATGATACGCCCCAACTGTTTGATAGTGTTCTCGGTCAACTGTCTCTCTACTTCCGAGGAACAGCGGGAGAGTTTTTCTCCGCTTACTACGATACAAATGTTGCCAAAGCCCAATATACCCTGGATGCCGCAACTGGAACCCTGAATTCGATCGCGGCTTCGGCTGAACCGGAAATGGAGACTTCTGCGATCGCTGTCAGTGATGGAAGCAATGCTGAGAACTGTACGGTTGTCATTGAGAACACAACGGTGGGGATAACGGAAACCTGGACTCAAGTTCCTCGCAATGTCGCAGAGTTTGCCTCGGTGTTGAATGGTACTGCGAATCAGCAGGTGTTCATTGGTGCTCTGGCCGCTGACGTATCTGGCACGACTACCAGCCTGACTTTAGAAAGCAAAGTCAAACAAGCTCTCAAAACTGGCGACCGGCTGTCAGTGGGTGGGACGAAAGTCACAGTCAGCGCCCCTGTAGAACGCAATGCCACAGTGATTCCCATTGAAAGTGCCCGCCTCGAGTTAACCGCTCAAACCTCAGTTGACCGACTGTCCTACGACTATGAAACCCTGGCCAGTGGGAATCCAACCACCTATAATCTGCAAAAAGGTTCCCTGCTATTTCGGGTCGATCTGGGTACGGCTAAAGGTCATGTGTCCAATGGCACAGCAACTCGTCATGGGATCGGTCAAGCTTGTGCCTGGGTCGCCGACTCACCGGGGAAGGCTTATGGTTTCGATGGTCAAGATGATTATATTGCCCTGGGAGAGAATAGTCAGCTTGCCAAACTCGATGCCACTGATGACCTCACCTTGGAAGCTTGGGTTAATTGTCTAAGCCTAGACGGTACAACCCGTTTAATTCATCACCATTCGCCTGACTCCCAATATAGTTTGGCACTCAAGCCGCGACAGGAAAGCGATCGTTACTTCGTGGTTGCGGCTGTGGGAGATCGGTTCGTTGTCAGCGAAAAAGACTTGCCCTGGAAAAAATGGCAGCATCTGGCCGCCGTTTTCAACCAATCCTACGGCCTAGAGTTCAACGGGGGCTATCTTAAATGCGGTACAGAAACCTCCCTGAACATCAACCAAGATTTAACGATTGAAATCTTCCTTGAGTTGGATAACACCAACCAAAAACAGGGACTGATCGGTAAAGGACACCTAGAAGACGGTACGGATCGAGATGTTCCCTATGCCCTCTACATTGATACGGATTCTAAGCTGGTGTTTGCCTTTGAAGACAAGAATCACGAGTATCACCAGTACAAATCCAAAACAGCTCTCGATCGTAACAGTTTCCACAAAATAGCCCTGACGCGCAAACGCGGTCAAACAACCCGGCAAAACAAAGAGGAACAAACCATTGAAGTCAACGGTGAGTCATATACATTTGATGCAGTGACTTCAGTTGACTTTGAACAATGGGATGATATTCAATTCTACATTGATGGAAATCAGGCGGGAAATTATCGGTTTGAGGGTCAAGCCGGTAGCAGCGAGCAAGAATTAGAAATTGGTCGCCTGTCTTTGAGTGGAGACCGAATCTATTTTTCCGGCATTCTCAGCGAAGTCCGTATTTGGAATAAAGCCTTAGAACCCGATCTACTCTATAGCGAGATGAACGGTCAAGAAAGCGGACTCATGGCCTGGTGGCGTTTGGAAGAAAATCAGGGCAATATTGCCCACGACACCAAGGGGATTAACCACGGCAATATTGTCGGTGCAGTGCAATGGGTGAAAAACCCAGATGTGAATGGGTCTCAATTGAGTCTTTACCTCAACGGCTAACCCGTCAAGACCACCACGACCAGCCCTTTAGCTTGGGGCAATGACCAATTTACCCTCGCCGGTTACAAAAACGGCAGCCTGTTACGAGAGCCATTTTCCGGTATCCTCGAAGAGATTCGGATTTGGAAAATCTGTCGGACTCAAGAGCAAATCCAGGATAATCTATTTACCCGACTCAAAGGGGAAAAACAAGACCTAATTGCTTACTATACCTTCGATTTGGACGACGAAACCGAACTCAAAGACCATTCTCTCCTGGGCAATCACCTCCAGGTGGGCACTGGCGAGAGCAAGCCTGATTCGATGGTCTCAACGGCCCCCATCAGTAATGATATTGCCTTAGTCCGCTCCGCCCTAGCCGGAGTCAGCACCCAATTCCACGACACCATTGATAGTCGTCCGGCAGTCCAGGAATATGGCGATACCCAATACGACTCCGAAGGCAATCTAACTGGGGTGATGAAGCGCTGCTACACCTACATTAAAGACGGTCAATGGCATTTATTCACCGGTTACAAAGTTGGGAACTTAATCACCGAATGGATGGGTCAGGCACAGTTTAACCCCCAAGTGATTGGCTATATCGAAGGCACACCGCCAGTCCCCAGTGAAAACATGACCTTTGGCACTGCTATCACTTATGACGGTGGTTCTAACGTTACCTTCACCCAAGCCGATGAGGTGATGTACAACTACTCCACCTCCAAAGAAAACGGCTTTAACAGTTCCTTTGGCATGTCCGGTTTTGTGGGATTCGATTTTGAGACGGAGATACTGATAGCCCCTTTAGGGTTTGGCATTTCTCAGCCAATTGAGACGTCGATCGCGACGAATACCGCCAGCCATTTTGAAGCCTCCGGCGCTTGGTCTCAGGAACAAAGCATGTCCACCGGTCGCAATGTTACCAAGGAAATGAGTGCCGCTTTGGGGGGAAATTGGGAAGCTCCCACCAATATGTACAATCCCACCTTGGGTCGGCGCTGGATATCCGGTAATAGTGGTCTTGCCTTAGTGCAATCAGAAACCGCCGATATTTTTGCCCTGCGCTTGGCCCATAACAATGCCCTGGTCTCCTTCCAGTTTCAACCCAACCCGGATATTCCCAAGGATTGGAATATCATTCCTTTCCCCCTCAATCCCCGCTATACGATGCAGGGAACTCTCGATGGCAAGATTGGCTACAACGAAAACGGCAGTGTCTGTACCGATCCCAATTATCCCGAAGCAGCCACCTACGGAGAATATAGCTACTTCAAACCCAAAGAAGCGTATGCTCTCAAAAAACGCATTGACCAAGAAATGCAGGAGTTGCAAAACTACTACGATAACTTCGATGCCTCGCCCCTTTCTGCCAACAATCCCGTCAACAAAATGATGAAGGATAACTATAATGTCTTAAAAGCTGGTACTGAGAATATACCGGGTGTAAATCAAGCCTTAGCTGGGCAAGCGACCTTCGGCAGTCGTTATGATGCCTTGACCAAAGACCAAAGTATCGCCCGCAAATTTGCCAAACGCAATCTAGCCAATACCTATGTCTGGACCGCTGATGGCGGATTTTACGCCGAAACAACCGATACCATCGATGTGATGCAAGACTCGGTTACCGGTTCCTATTCTTATGGTAACCAATTTTCTTCGGGACTCTCCATGGATTTCAGTATCGCGGCTGTTGCTGGCGGATTTGGACTCGATAGTAGCATGGGCGGCAGTCTCAATATCACCAAAACCAAGAGTAAAGAGGCGAGTAAATCCTTCAGTATTGATGTGAGTATCGATCCTTCCGGGGATATGCAATATTGCGATCCAGAGACTGGCGATCCAATCTATGAAAACGGACAGCCAAAATTAGTTACGGGTCGAGTCGATGCTTACCGTTTTATGACCTTTTATTTGGACTCTTCTACGGAAAACTTTGAAGATCTGTTCAGTAAGATTGTAGACCCCATTTGGTTACAACAGAGTAGCCATCCCAATGCGATCGCCATGCGTCAAGCCAATCAAGCGGAGAAAAAGCCCGGTTGTTGGCGACTGATGCACCGAGTCACCTTTGTCAGCCGAATTTTACCCGACTTTATCGATTCGACAGAAGAATCCCTAGAGAGTGCGATGAAGGCAGAGAATATCGACAGCAACTACGAGTTGATCAAACAACTCGAACCCTTTGTCAAGAACAAAACCGGTAGCTATGCCGAATTCTCTGAGGCCGTCCGCAATACCCTAGCGACATACATGCCAGAGTTGTTGCCCCATGCTGATGAGATTATTCAGTATGCGGCACTGTATTTTGGTGTTTCTGAGGAGATATAGCCACGACATTCCCCCAGATCGATTCTGGGGGATTCCTAAGCTGTCACGCATTTAAATTGTATATGTGGCTCGAGGGGGAGACGGGGGGAGAGGGAGATGGGGAGAGGGGGAGAGGATTTGAGAGCTTTGGAATAAGTTACTTTTATACCAACTTAACTGCGCATTAGCTTACCATTACACATTTTCAGTGATAGGGAATGGGGAAAAGAGGGAACGGGGAACTTCGGATCTGGGGGAAGAATTGATGGTTTCAAGGGCAAAAATTGCCATCAATATCTATGCCTGGGTCATGAATTTTTTCCCCCTTTCCCCCTTAACCCTTAACCCTTAACCCTTTTCCACCTCCAGGTCTATTAACTATGAATTCTCGGTTGCGGATACAACGTTGCCAGCAACTCGCTTTCCACCGCCGCCAACTCCTCCAACCGTTGCGTCACGGCATCGCGATCGAAATAGGTCGTCGCCAATACCCAATACGTCCCGTAATGGCGAGCTTCCGACGCCATCAAGCTGCGGTAAAATGCCGCCAGTTCCCGATCTGCCAGATGAGCGGCGAGTAACCCCAGCCGTTCGTGCGATCGCGCTTCGATCAGACCCGAAACCAACAACGAATCCAGCAGGCGTTCCGGTTCTTGGCGGCGCACTTGGGCTTTCAAACCGGCACCGTAAGGGGGGGCTGGAAGGGGGGCGAGGGGAATGCCGCGACGTTCGAGAATTTGGTTGACGAGTTGGAAATGTTCGAGTTCCTCGCGGGCGATCTCCGTGAGTTGGTAGACTAATTCCGTATTCGAGGGATAGCGGCACATTAGATTGAGGGCGACTCCAGCCGCTTTGCGCTCGCAATGAGAGTGATCGAGTAAAATCGTGTCGAGATTGGCGATCGCCTGTTCGATCCAAGCCTCCGATGTCGGCGTTTGCAGGTATTTTACCGTGGCTTTTTTTACTGTGGCTTCGATCGGGGTAGCACTCATGGTAATGGGGAATGGAAAAAACCTATTTCTTCGATTAGTGTAAAGAAACTGCGGACGTTGCGCTATAGGTTGAGGTTCGATCGAAATTCTCATTGACACACCCCTGCGGAAAAGAAAAGTGAGGGGATTCTTGGCTCACTTTCTTTTCAGGTAAAATAGCCCTGCACCAATAACCAATACCGTAGGGAAACACATGGCTCAGGCAAAAATCGGCATTATCGGAGGCAGCGGACTCTACAAAATGGACGACCTGCAAGATATTAAGGAAGTCCAAATCGAAACCCCCTTCGGATCGCCCTCCGATGCCCTGATTATGGGAACCTTAGCCGGAACGCCGGTTGCTTTTCTCTCCCGCCACGGTCGTTACCACCATCTTCTGCCTTCGGAGTTGCCCTTTCGTGCCAATATCTACGCCCTGAAAAGCGTAGGCGTCGAATACATTATTTCTGCCTCTGCCGTGGGTTCCTTGCAAGAAGAAGTCAAACCCCTGGATATGGTGGTTCCCGATCAATTTATCGATCGCACCAAAAATCGCGTTTCTACCTTTTTTGGCGATGGCATCGTCGCCCACATCACCTTCGAGAATCCCGTTTGTCCGGCGTTGGCACAGGTTCTCGCCGATGCGGCCGAGAGTTTGAACCTGGCAGATGTCACCGTCCACCGTACGGGAACTTACCTGTGCATGGAAGGGCCGGCATTTTCCACCAAAGCCGAATCCCACCTCTATCGCAGTTGGGGGGCAACCACCATCGGCATGACCAATTTACCCGAAGCCAAACTCGCCCGAGAGGCGGAAATCGCCTACGCAACCCTTGCCTTAGCAACGGATTACGACTGCTGGCATCCAGGACACGAAAGCGTCACCGTGGATTTGGTGATCGATAATTTAAGGCGAAATGCCACCAACGCCCAGCAGGTGATTCGCGAAACCGTGCGCCGCATCAGCGAGAATGCCCCGGAATCGAAAGCTCACCGCGCTTTGCGATCGGCAATTTTAACCCCCCTCGATAAGGTTCCGGCTGCGACGAAGGAGAAGTTGGAGTTGTTGTTGCGCAAGTATTTGTAGATCGATAGAGTGCGGGGTATCGGGGAGAGAATTCGCGCATTAAAAGTTACAAATTCAAAATTTACGCTCCCCATCTTTCCCCTGCCTAAGATTCAACATTCACCAGTGCTAAGGCACGATCGAGCAGTTCTACAGCGCGATCGCTTTCTCCGGCTTTGTGGAAGGAAAGGGCAATATTCTCTAATGCCGAGGCTTTCATCTCATCATCGGGAATGGTTTGGGTGAGTTGTAAGGCTTGGGGGAAGTTTCCTACCTTTGCGTAGGCGATCGCAATATTCTCTAATGCCCCAGCTTTGGAGGTCTCATCGGCGATCGTCTCCATCACCTGCAAAGCTTGTTGAAAGTCTCCGGTTCTTGCCAGGGCATAAACAATTGAGCGCAACGCACTGACTTGTTCCCATTCATTGGCGATCGTCTGTGTCACCTGCAAAGCCTGTTGAAGGTGTCCAGCTTGAGTTAAGACAATCGCAATGTCCTGTAATGCCCACGCTTTTGCCTCGTCATCTGCGATGGTACGAGCAATTTGTAAAGCTCGCTCGAAGTCTCCAGCTTCGGCTAAAATTTCGGAGACATGCCACAACGCGGAGGCTTTTGCCTCATCATCGGTGATGGTACGAACGATTTGTAAAGCTCGATCGAGTTCTCCGGCTTCAGTTAAAGCCATCGCAATCGATCCCAAAGCCCGAGCCTTCGCTTTGTCGTGAGTAATGGTATTGACGACTTGTAAGGCTTGTTGAAGATTTCCGACTTCAGCTAAAGCCTCAGATATGGACTCCAACCCTCTGGCTTTTTCCCAGTCATCAGCGATCGTCTCTGTGACTTGCAAGGCTTGTTGAAGATCTCCGATTTCGACTAATGTCTCAGATATTGTCCCTAATACCCTGGCTTTTTGCCGATCGCAGATAATGGCTCGAGCCACTTCTAAAGCCTGTTGGAAATCTCCGACTTCGGCTAAAGCGACAGAGATCGAGCCTAATGCCGAACCACGCTCCTCAGTATGGGTGACGGCACGAATGATTTGCAAGGCTTGTTTGAGATCTCCCCGTTGATTTAAGATATAGGCGATCGAACCCAAAACCGAATCTTTTGCCTTGTCATCGGCGATCGCTCGTGCAGTCTGTAGAGCTGGTTGGATGTTGCCAATTTTAGCGAAGGCAACAGCGATCGACCTAAATACCTTAGCTTTTTGCCGGTCATCCTCATCCAGGAGAGTGCTCACTTGCAAAGCGGCTTGAATCTCTCCCGCTTCAGCTAACGTAATGGCGATCGATGCTCGTATCGTCGCTGTTTGACTTTCATTGGCAATCGAGCGAGCAACAGCTAAGGCTTTCTCAACTTGCCCCACTTCTACATAGGCGATCGCAATCTCATTGAACATTTGAACATTCACGTTGAAGCTTTGAGAATTCAACCAAACTTCGCGATCTCTCAAATATAGATTTGATGCGATCGCGATCGCATCTCACCCCGCTCTCCCATCACCCGCAAAAACCCTGACGATCGCATCTGCGTCGGATGTTACATCACGGTATCTTCAGTGGAAACACCCGATACTAAGAGTATAGAGTTCAGCTTTCCACGATGTCTCCTCAAATTCAACTCATTCCCGGCGCTATTTCAGAAATCCTCGCTTCCGTCGCAGATACCGGATACTTAACCCTCGGCGATCGCTACGGACTCATGGCGGCAACCCTCGATGAATCTCTACCGGAAGAAGATCGACTCAGTGCCAATCGCCTGTTGCGAGCCGTACTGCGGGGACGGGTACAGTTGGCCCATTAAAGTCGATATTCGATCGTGAGTACATGAATGTCAAACCTTTATCTTTATCGACCGGGTGGGAAGTACGCAGCACAACTCACCCGGTCGACTAACGTCAGTTCGAGACAACCTGAACTCCTTATTCTTTCGTGGAATGCTTCTCAAAAGCGAGCTGAACCCGAACTCGCACCACTTAGAATTTCGGGTGAGAATCATTTATAGCAGTTCGCGCCGGTATCGTTATACATTTTCAGTCATGGGGCATGGGGAATGGGGAATGGAAACAACCTATTTCTTCAATCGTGTAAATCAACTGATGACGAAGCGCTATAAACTCGAGTTCGAGACCCATCGCTCGAATCCGCGATCGTTCGTATCCGCATTTTCCCCCACCTCATCAATTCTCATTTCTGAATGAGTTCTCACAACGGCGATCGGTGTAAGTCTCTCCAATCCGTTGCCATCGGAATTTTCTCATCAGCGATCTCGATTTTTGGTATAGCGATCGAATTAAATTTATTTTGTATTAAAAGTATAAATATTCAGTATCTCCACTGATTTTTTAAATTTAAATTCAAGTCAGAATTTAGCGAAAATATCTTATTGCGAATCAAAAAAGCTCGTGATTTCTTTGTCAGACCTAAATCATTTCCTCTAAACGGTCACTCCATTACCTCCATAGCCTGAATCCACGATTCTCAAATCAATGACACATGACCGAGTTACGAACACCGACTGATTGGTCGATCTAGACATAAAAAAAACTAGATGTTATCATGTGAATTGAATCACTTTTTGATTGCTATAAAGCTTCTGAAGTCTCATTATTCTCAACTTCATAAATATTCAGTTCGTTCGTATCTTGGGTTAATTTATCCATTTTTTCGAGTTGGAAATCGGGCAATAAGTTGCCAAACTATATTTTTACTCGATCTTTATAACTAGCATCATTCATAGAGCTGCGTACAGGTTCTGCGTCAAGATATACCTCAAGTATATTTTGAGAGGTCTCAAAAATTTTAATCAAAACAAGACCCTATATCATCACAAAAAGCAAGATATAGAATTTTCTATATTGTTCGAAAATTTAGCGATTCGCGACCGGTATATTGAAATACTCGGGTAAATTGTAATTGCTATAATCGAACGCCAAGTTTTTGTGAGTCGATCGTCATCGTTAGCAATGGCGACTGACTGCTCGATCGAGTTTTTTCATGGAATTTTATCTCGTTATCAGGGGGTAAATATGCAACCCGTCCCAAATCCATCGACCAACCATTCTATTGACGAGCAATTAGAAATTATTTGTCAATCGCGATTTACCGGTCAACTCGAAATTCGCTCCCATTCCGAACGGTGGACGCTCTATTTCTGTTTATCTCGCCTAATTTGGGCAGACGGGGGAACTCACCCTAAACGACGCTGGAAGCGACTGTTTACCCGCTCTTGCCCCGATCTCGATTTAGCTCTAATTACCATTCGCGATTCTGACGCATTTGAGTGCCAAAACTATCACGTGTTGAACGTTCTGCTCAAACGCAGACTCGTGACCCAAGAGCAACTTAATACGCTCATTCACAATACGATCTCCGAAGTTTTATTCGATATTCTGCAACGAGAAACTCTCACTCCATTGGAATACCGCCAGCAAGCTGCTTCTGCAAATTTTCTCTGGGAGTCTGGGATTAAACTGCCCATTACCCGCATCAGTGTGGATCGAGCGCTCCAGGATACTCGTCAGGCTTGGAAAGCTTGGTGCGATCGGGGTTGGGGAAATATATCGCCCAATTTAGTACCGGTTTGCCCGCCCCATATCGATCCTTCCAACCCCAACTATAAAACTCTGCTGGCTTTAACCAACACCAAACAAACCCTCCGAGACATCGCAGCGAAATCGAAGAAAGATGAGTCTGAAGTCGTGCAACTGCTTTTCCCATTCCAGTGCCAAGGAACCCTCGAATTTGTTAAAGTTGCGGATTTGCCATCGGAACGGGTCGCAAATCGTTCCACCAAACCCTCTACCGAATGCAAGCGGGAACGTCGCAAAAAAACCCACTCCGAGCAAGGTGTTGCAGGAGTCGAGGCAACCCTGAAAAAGTTAAAGCGCGATCGAGCCACAGGGGTTCTACAAGTGAGCCATCGTCGAGAAACCTGGCAATTTTACGTTTGGGAAGGTCAGTTACTGTGCGTGGCTGGAGGAAGCGATCGCGCTCGACGCTGGTATCGCGCTCTCAAACAGCACGCTCCCGACTTCTACGAAGCGAAATTACCCCAATCTCTTGCCCGAGAACCCTGGGAATACCGCCTGCTCGCACGAGGCTTATCTGAAGGTCAGCTCGCGCGGGTTCAAGCTCAAAAAATCATCGGCTTTTGCGTTCGGGAAGTGTTATTCGCCCTGCAATGTTGCCAGGATGTGAGCCATCAATGGCGGGATCTGACTGCCCCCGAACCGATCTCGGGTTTAATGCTCGATGTGGAAAAAGTAATCGCTCGGGTGAAGTCTCTACTGGCTCAAAAACAGAGCCTACAGCTTCCGCCGTTTTGTCCGAATTGGTCTCCCCTGTTGCGCCAACCCATCGGCGGTAATACCAATCTGGCCATGAGTCAGTTTCTGAGCGGACATCATTCTTTGTGGGATATTGCTCTGGAACTAAAGCGTCCAGTGACAGCGATCGCTAGCTCGGTTTTTCGAGCCATCGAGCGGGGGGCGATCGAACTCAAACCCATTCCAGATTTGGTCGCACCCATCATACCCGACTGCGTTGCTTCCCACTCACCATCCGATCGTGCATCTGGAGCCGTTCCACCCCTGATTGCCTGTATTGACGATAGTCCAACGACTTGCGATGACATCGGGGCGATCGTCACCGATGCCGGTTATCGATTTATCGCTATTCAGGATTCCGTGCAGGCAATTCCCATGCTGCTCGATCGCAAACCGGATTTGATTCTTCTCGATTTGGTAATGCCGATTGCCAGTGGTTACGAGGTTTGCGCGCAGATTCGACGCATTTCTCAGTTTAAAGATATACCAGCGATCGTCGTGACCGGGAACGATGGCGTTGTCGATCGCTTTCGGGCGAAAATCACCGGTGCATCTGGCTTTGCCAGCAAACCGCTCGATCGCAAAACCCTTTTGCGAATCATCGAGAAATACGTAACGCCCATGTTGCAGAAGCAAAAATCCTAATTGATGTCAGTGGGGAATGGGGAAGGGAGAATTCGGAATTCGGAATTCGGAGAAACTTTAGCCCCCGAAGCCCCCTTCGCTTCCGAAGAGCTGGTGACTCGAAGACCCAATCAAAACGCTCTGGTTCGTCGAAATTCGTTCTCGATCGCTTGCCAGAGCGTGGGTTGTGAAACGATTTTGAATTAAGCGTTTAAATGGAGCCTACGGGAATTGAACCCGTGTCCGCACTGGGTATTGACTTACCGGTCGTTCACAGGCTTAGCCTATCTTATCCTCAAGGCGGGAACCATCACTTATCCCCGATGGTGGGATGCTCTGGTAGAGTCTTTACCAACTCATTGACCAGAGGCAAATCATTGGTGCATCCGTTGGGGTTAAACTTGCAGTCCTTAACGGAGTCAAACTGTAAGTAGCGTCTTACTTAGATAGTAATTTTTAGGCAGCGAAGGCTGCTTGACGCTGGAATTTTACGACTTTATTCGCATTTACTTTTTGTTTGAGCCTTGGATTTACGAGAGGAGACTCACTCTCGACCTGTATCGCGGTGGAGCTTTCACCAATACGTCGAAACCATTAAGGCCCCGCGTACTTCTAAGTATACTACAATTTTAGCCGTTTGTTAACGATTGGGGGAATAGGGAATGCACTCGTCCTTATCCAGGCTCGACTCAACACTTCAACAACGGGCTAATACTTACTCCTAACCCGCTCTGTGCGCCTGAACTTCAATTAGAATTAACAGATGCGAGCAGCTTAACCCGCACCAAACCACGAGATAGAGGTCGAAATCGTGAATTACCACACGCAGCAAGTGAGATTGAGCGTTGACGACGCAACTCGCGCTTTGATTGAGTTTGAGTGCGAAGCGGCCAACAGTTTGTACAACGCCGTTCTGTACACAATCCGACGTGCGTAC